>JAHILC010000337.1 GCA_018897225.1 Actinomycetota bacterium | reverse complement strand
TAGTCCTTATCAAATACAGCTAATTTGCCATTATTTATTTAAACGAGTTCAGGAAAAACGCTCAACAACAATGCATATAAACTTGAGTGTACTTGAAGATGTAAGAAAAGAACTAGAGTCTACTCAAGACATCACTAAAAGACCTATTTTACAAAAGATAAGAAATCTTACACCTGAACATTTGAAAGCAATAGGTGTTCTATGTAAATATAAAACTGAAACGAGTTTTAAAGATATATGGGCTTTGGAATATATACTAAATGATGAAAAAAATTGGGGTGAAAAATCATTAAAAAATGAATTAGATTATTTAGTAAGCACTGGAATCGTTAAATATGAAAATGATCTAGTGGAATTTAATGGAGATGATTTTGACAAAATATATACGAAGTATTATGCAATAGAGCAAGACATTTTTGCAGCAATTGCTTTTATTAGCTTAAATGATGAATATAATTTCAGATTATATCTTTTAATCAATAAGTTTAAAAAAAATCTTGAATTAATTGGAGGAATAGGACCAGACTCTTTAGACGTTGATATAGTAGAAGCTATAAACAAATTTAAAGATAAAAACTATTCTTATGATTTTTTGGTTGAATTTCCAAGAAGTATAGCTGTTAATTTATATTTTCTTAGTTTAAAAAATAGAAATAGAGAAGAAATCACGATAATTGAAATTATGTCAAGGCTACCTTGGGGAGTTGTGCTTAAGAAGTATTGTTCTTTTAATTCAAATGATGCACAGTCCCTTGAAAAATTTAGACTAGAATTTGAAGATCTAAAAAATCGATTAGTTGAAGTAAACGGAGATTTTTCAATTAAAAAAGAAAAAATTGCTTTACCACCTTTTGAATTGCTAAAAGAAAAACTGATTAATACAGAAAATGAAGCATTAAGAAATCAAATTATTTCACAGCATTTTCGTCTGATGTCAAGAGAATATACCAGTAATAAAAAAGAAGAGGCTCTTTTCAATGCCAGGTTTCTTTATGATATTGATATTTATCCTGTAGAAGATTGTAGAAACAATCTAGGTTATTTTTTCCTCTCAATTGAGGATTTAGAAAAAGCAAGAAAACTTTTTGAATCAGTTATTTCAAGAAGAAAAACATTAACCAGAAATAAGGACTTAGGTGTAGTAGCATTATCACATTATAATCTTGGGATAATAGAAATGAAATGTGGTTACTTTGACAAAGCTCTGAAGGAATTTGAAAATAGTCTTGATATATTAAAAGAAATTAACCAAGAAGCTATTTGTCTTTTTGTACCTATTATTGCTAAAGGAGAACTAAGGATAGAAGAAAAGATAGAAGAAATGAATTTACAAGAAATCGTAGAAGAAGCTAAAAAGAAATTAAAATTGTATCTAAATAAGCAATAAGATCAACTTTGTGCTTTCTAAAATATTTCTATACAACATTAAACACATCTCTTAAGTATTTTTACGGCTATAACTCGGCAACTAGCACAAGTAATCCAATTCTATTATTAAATTGTTACAAATAATCATTGAGGGTATAATTTTAGAAATATATTTATTTTTAAATAATCATGAATAACAGAGTCATTAATAAAAAAATTAAATATTTTCATATTACGGGCTTAAATAATGCTTTTAAGCATTATTTAATAATAAATTTAGCAACAAGGTTAATAGTCACTAAATGTTTAGTAAATCTATATCATATACCAAATCAAATCTAGTACCCATTAAGATTTTTTATAGGCTCATGGATATATGTATCAATTTAATGAGGTTACTAAGAATATATAAAGTTATTTATAACATATCATTAGTTTTAATGAGTGCTGTTAATAGAAAAAAATTATTAAAATTTTATTCTCGATTTGTTAAAAAAGATGATTTATGTTTCGATATTGGTGCTAACTATGGTAGGAGAACTGAAATCTTTTTAAAGCTGGGGGCTAGGGTTGTTGCAATTGAGCCTCAAGATGCCTGTATGCAAGAATTGCAAAAAAAATATGGTAATAATAAAAAAGTGATCTTGATAAAAAAAGCAATTAGCGATAACCAAGGAGAAGAAGAGCTTATGATAAGTGATTCACATACACTTTCATCTATGTCAAAGGAATGGATAGATAGTATAAAATCTAGTGATATGTTTTTTGTTTCAACTCAAGCTTTTAGCTGGCAAAAGTCAGCTAAAGTTCAGGTTACTACTTTAAACCACTTGATTAAAGAGTATGGAAAGCCAGCTTTTTGCAAGATTGATGTAGAAGGGTATGAATACAAGGTTTTAAAAAGTTTATCAGAGCCTATAAAGTTGGTCTCCTTTGAATTTACACCAACACAGGTATTCATTTTATCAGCCATAAATACTGTAGAACATCTTGCTTCTATAGGCGAAGTTAAGTTTAATTATTCTTTTGGTGAATCAATTTCATTAGTTTTAAATGAATGGGTCGGACCTGATGAGATTTCAAACATACTTTCAAACTTACCTAAGAAGACACCCATTTCTGGTGATATCTATGCTAGATTTATTTCTTAAAAATAAAAATTGATGATGTTTCTTTTTACAACTTTATACACATCTTTTAAGTATTTTTAGTTTATAACTCGGCTTATAGACTAACTCTACTTTTTTTTTATAATAATAGGTCAAGCATTGTATTTATATCATTGGTGGGCGCCTTGCAGGTATGGTTTGAGCAAACATATATTGTTGGTTTATTATTAATCATTTTAAAATCTTTTAAATAATCAGCAATATCAGTTATTTTGGTTTTCATATTTTCTGATGATTTTAAAATAACAATTTTATTTGGAATAAAACGGGAATTTATAACCGATAGTATTCTTTTAGTTTCAATTGCATCAAAATCTCCAACAATTACAACTTCATAAGATGGGCTAATAAAAAAATCAAATGCTGTAATGAATTGAGTATAAGCTTCAGGAGATTTTTCAATAGTTTGCGAGAAAGCTTTTATGATCAACATTGCTTTTTCTTCAAGATCAACTTTTATACAGACAAATGTCTCATTTAAAAGTTTTGCTACCTGGGTATCTTCAAAAGATTCTTTTTCCATAACATGGCACCAGTGACAGGTTGAATAACCTATTGATAAGAAAATTGGCATATCTTCTTCTTTCGCTTTTATAAATGCTTCTTCACTCCAGGGATACCAGTTAACAGGATTGTAAGCATGCTGAAGTAGATACGGGCTCTTTTCGTGTATTAGGTAATTGCTTTTATAGTTCATTTTTTAAGAAACTTGAAGTCATTATTTATTTTTCTGTAAGTTTTGATTTATTCTTGATTTTTCTTTTAATTATCTAAATTAAGCAGTGATGCTACTGTTATATCTTTTATTTTATTTTCAACCAGTTCTTCTAATGAACATAATTGTGCTCTTAATTTACAACTAACTTGATCGGGACATATTTTCTTCTTAAAAAGACATTCACTAAGTACAAATTTACCCTGAAATATTTCCATTAAGTCTAAAAGACGTATCTTTTCTGGTTTTATAGCCAGTTCAAACCCGCCATTTTTACCCTTATATGATTTAAGTACTCCACTTGTAGTAAGTAACTGAAGAATTTTTCTTAAAAACGGTCTTGGTGTATCTAACTCTTTAACTAATTCTGTTATAGAAATTATCCTGTTCTTATTTCTGGCAATATAGCCAAGCGCCCTAATTGAATAGTCTGTATCTCTTGTAATTAATTTCATAATATCCCAACCTTTGGCTATTGATGAATTTTTAACGTTTAACTATAATGATACATTAATAGTATCATTTGTCAAACAATAGATTTTTCTTTTTTCTTAAAATCACTAAATTGCCATTTTATTACCAGCTATTTTTAAGTCTTAAAGTACTGAGTTGGCAGTAAATAAAATTTTACTTGACAAATGATACGAATTTGGTAGTTCAACTCGGCTTATAGGCTAACTCCTTTTCTATTTGATGCCAAGTATTGTAAACAGTAAACGTAGCGGCATAGCCAATCTGGAATTTTTATATTGAGATATTGCAATCTGGAGTTTAAGGACACTTTTTTGATTTTATCTCAATATAATTCAGGATGAGGATGTATTTATAAATGCGAGTATAAAGTGGTGTAGACTTCTGCAGGCTTTTCTAAAATTAATCCCGTTTATAACCAATTTTATAATTTCTGATGGATTTTTGAGTACAAAACGGATTACTTCAGAATAATTAATAAAAGCATTTTTAATCAGGTTTTCATAGGATAGTGATATATTATATTTCATATTATCCGAAATTGATCTTACGCATAAAATTGGAATTTTACTGGATGAGAGAAAGTTAAGCAGCCAATAGCTTTCCATATCCACCGCGTCAACACTAAATTCTAGATTTAAGAATTCTTTTTGTGCTTTATCAATAATTATATTGTTAACAGTAAGCAAGTTCCCGTAATAAATCGAGCTGCAATCATGCTGTGTAATTGCAAAGTTATTTAACCTATCAGAAACATGTATATTTGTATTTGTAATTATTTTCTTATTATCTGAGTATAAAAAATAAATATTTTTACAAATAATAATATCTCCTATAGAAAAACTTTTGCGTAAAGCGCCTGAGACACCGGCAATTATAATTTTTTCTATAAAATTATGTCTA
>JAHILC010000336.1 GCA_018897225.1 Actinomycetota bacterium | reverse complement strand
GTAATAATATTCATTTTTTAATATATAAAATACCTTATTATTATAATTTATTAATATTACAATTCTCCAGATAAGTAAAACGATTTTGCATCTTTTATTTTTACCGGAACAAGCTTTCCTATAAGTTCTTTATCTCCATTAAAATTAACTACGGTATTGTTTTCTAGCCTGCCTTTCAACTGCCCATCTTTTTTATTACTGAAACCTTCAACCAGGACTTCAAACTTTAACCCAACCATTTTTTTATTTTGTTCCAGCGAAATTAAATTTTGCAATTCTACAAGTTCTTTGAACCATTGCTTTTTTATATTCAAAGTAACATTGTCTGGTATTTTTTCAGCAACTGTTCCTTTTCTTTTTGAATAAATGAATGTAAATGCTCTGTCAAACCTTAAATTTTTAACTAAATCAAGTGTCCTGCAAAAATCCTCTTCATTTTCCCCGGGAAAACCAACAATTATATCAGTTGTAATAGAGCAGTCCGGCAATTCGCTTTTAATGGAATGGTATAAATTCATATAATCTTCTCTGGTATACTTTCTGTTCATTAACTTAAGAATTTTATTCGAACCTGCCTGCAAAGGAAGATGTATATGTCTCATTATATTACTATTTTGTTTGATGACACTGATAATTTTTTTAGAAAAATCTTTAGGGTGAGATGTCACAAATCTTATTCTTTTAAGTCCTTTTATTTTTGATAAATTATCTAAGAGTTTTGCAAAATTTTCAGGACTTTTTAGGTCTTTTCCATAAGAATTTACATTCTGCCCAAGCAAAGTAATTTCGCAAACTCCTTCAGAAATAAGGTTTTCTACTTTTTTTATTATTAGATTAATCGGCATTGACATTTCCTCGCCTCTTACCTGTGGTACGATACAATATGAGCAATAATTGTTACAACCAATTGTTATTGGTAAATAAGCTTTAAATTTAAATGTCCTTTTAAAATTAAAGATTTCAGAGTCATAGTTTTTTAGGATTTCAGTTTCACAAATGCTTTTATTGGTTTGCCTTCTTTTTTTAATCAGATCAGGTAAATTTTTTATATTCTTTGTCCCAAACACTATGTCTATGTATGGAAATTCCTTAATTATTTTTTCTTTGAGGCTCTGAGCAGTACACCCTCCTACGCAAATTAAAATATCCGGATTATTAATTTTTAAGGACTTTAAATTTCCCAAATGCCCATACAGCTTGTTATCTGCTTTTTCTCTTACTGAGCATGTATTAATCAAAATTATCTTTGCAGAATTTAAATCATTGGTTCTTAAATAACCGCAAGTCTCCAATAAATATCCAATTCTTTCAGAATCGAACTCATTCATCTGGCAGCCGAATGTTTCAATATAAAATTTTTCTATACTTTTATCCATATAAAAATAATTAAATTAAAGATTTTTTTTGGAATTATCTATTAAAGACATTAAACAAAAAATAAAGCATCATATAAAAAAATTAAAACTCTATCTTACTTCTACAGTTATAACTATAGCAGTTTTTACTTCACCATTTACATCAATATCTCTAAAAAAAGGAACGCATATAAGATCCTGGCCTGTTGGAGCTATATATCCTCTAGCTATCGCTATAGCTTTAATTGTTTGGTTTAACGCTCCTGCCCCTATTGTTTGGATTTGTACCTTATTTTCTGTCCTTATGATTCCTGCAATTGCACCTGCTACAGAATTTGGCGCTGACTTTGATGAGACTTTGAGTAATTTCATTATTTATATAATTTCAATTTTTTTTCAATTTTTTTGCTTTAAATTAATTGTTAAGTTTATTGTATTGTTTGCTTTCTTAAATTCAATGTTATTATCTAATGTTACAAGGTGTTTACTCCCATATTTTATAACTATTTCTTCTAATGTTTTTATTATACATCTTATTTCTTCATCTTTAAATCTATTTGCCAATTTTAATTCATCATATAGTTGCAGCTTTTTTTTACTCTTTTTTTCAACTGCAATTGAATCTTCGTTGTCGTTGTTTAAAAATTTATCATTAATTAAATTTAAATTTATTGGTTCAAGCGCATTTATTTCATTATATATTATTCTTTGAAGGTTCCTTTGAGAAATATCCATATTAAAAATTTTTTTGGTAATCTCATCTAAAATGTTGTAATTATCAGTTAGAGAGGGAAAATTCGTTATTACAGTTTTATTTTCCATTATGAAATTATAAAATTCGTCCCAATGGTTGAACTTAGGGGAATCTTTTTGGTTATTCTTTTTAAAAGATAGTTGCCTCATTGTAGCAATTATTTGAGATGGTGTGCCGTAATAAAAATTTATATCATTGTTTTGAAGTGCAAATTCCATGATAACTTTAATTACATTATTAACTCCACCAGATAGACAAGGTTTCCCATCATTATCAATTAGCTGGGGCAGTAGTGCTTGATCTTTTTTTTCCGGAATAATTTCAAGATTAACATCTATGTAAATACTGGTACCTTTCAAGTGGTCAGAAAATGTAATCCTAACCTCATCAGCAGTTAACTTCATGGAGAATAGCGCCATTCCCCTTCCATGAAAACCATATGAATCTTTTATCCCGTCGTCCAGTTTTGAAGTAACCCTAGCCTGGAAAATTAAATTATGGAATTTGGGTGGAATGCCATCGCCATCATCAATACAGTAGATAACTCTTCTGTTGTTCCCTATTTTTTTTGTGCCAATGAATATATTTTTGCTGCCGGCATCACGACTGTTTCTCAACAACTCAATGATAATATCTTCAACGGTATGGATATCTTGAAGAGCTTGTCTTCTCTCAGCTTCTGAAATCTTTAACTTGACATAGCCATTTCCCAAATCTTCTTCAATATTCAGCTTATCCTTTATGTCAAGATCGGATAGAAACCTGGTTAAATCAGCGTTATTATTTAGCATAATCTATTGCTCTGCTTTCCCTAATGACAGTTACTTTTATCTGCCCGGGGTACTCCATCTCACTTTCAATTTTCTTGGCAATATCTCTGGCAATAACAGATGCAAGATCATCATCAACTTCATCAGGTTTTACCATAACTCTTATTTCTCTTCCTGCCTGAATAGCGAAAGCTTTTTCTATACCTGTAAATTCTAATGCAATTTTTTCAAGGCTTTCAAGTCTTTTTATATAACTTTCAAGAGTTTCACGTCTAGCGCCAGGTCTCCCTCCTGATATGGAGTCTGCAGCCTGAACAATTACATCAAGAAATGTATTTGCTTCTATTTCGTTATGATGAGCTTGTATGGAATGGCAAATTTCTTCATCTTCATGCAGCCTCTTTGCAAGCTCAGCTCCGATTATAGCATGAGATCCTTCTATTTCATGAGTTAAAGCTTTTCCTATATCATGGAGTAACCCAGCTCTTTTTGCCTTTCTAATGTTAAGCCCAAGTTCTCCAGCTATTATTCCAGCTACATAAGCAACTTCTTTTGAATGAATTAAAACATTTTGGCCATAACTTGTTCTGTATTTTAATCTTCCAAGTACTTTAACGATTCCCTGATTTACTTCAGAAATTCCAGTATCGAATATTGCCTGTTCACCTTCCACCTTTATTTCATTATTAATTAACTTACTGGCTTTCTCAAACATTTCTTCTATTCTCGTAGGATGTATCCTTCCATCCACAATCAAGTTTTCAAGAGTTACTCGAGCTATTTCCCTTCTAACAGGATCAAAAGAAGAAAGAATTACAGCTTCAGGAGTATCATCCACAATGATATTGATTCCTGTCAAGTTTTCAAAGACTCTTATATTTCTACCCTCTCTTCCGATTATTCTTCCCTTCATTTCATCATTAGGAAGATTTACAACAGACACGGTAGTTTCACTAACATGTTCAACTGCACACCTTTGTATTGCCTGGACTATTATTTTTTTTGCAATCTTGTCTGCGTCTTCTTTTGTTCTTGCCTCTATTTTTCTTATTTCCTTTGCTGAATCAAGTTTTGCTTCTTCTTCCATTTTTTTACTCAGGATTGCTTTTGCTTCATCTCGTGTTAATTCAGCGATTGCTTCTAATCTTAATATCTCTTTTTTTATTGCTTCGCCCAGTTTAAGTTTTAAATCATCTATTTCTTTTTCCCGTGAAGAAATACTTTGTTCCTTTTTTTCGATATAAAATGACTTCTTATCCAGGGATTCCTCTTTTGAAATAAGTCTATTTTCTATTTTGGCAATTTCATATCTTTGCCTTTTTATTTCTTCGTCATTTCTTAATCTTATATTTGCAATTTCTTCTTTGCCCTCAACTACAGCTTCCTTTTTTAATGATTGTGCTTCTTTTATTAATGATTGTGCTTCTTTTTTAGCGTCATCAAGAATTCTTTTTGTATTATTCTCTGCAGAATTTATTTTATTATCAACAATTATTTTTCTATAATAAAAGCCCATGAAAAATCCGACAATTACTATAACAAGTCCTATACCGACAAATTCTAGCACCTTGACTAACATTTAAACCATCCTCTCTAAAATAAAAAATCGAGCAACTACGGCCCGATTTATAATTTTTTTGTACTTTTTGATTAATTTTTCTAAATAAAAATATAATTTAATTTTAACTTAGAATATAATCCTCTTTTACTTTTTAATTTTTTGTTATTGTAAATAACTCTTATTTAAAATTTTCGTTTTCAGCAATGTTAACAATTTTAAATACTACCTTAAAATTTAAAAAAAATTTTTATAACTTTTAATAAATAAATTTATTTACTTTTTTCTTTAAGCTTTTTTTTAAAATTGCTAACAATAATATTTGCCATTTAATTTATAAAAAGTACAAATAAATACATAAATCAAGCAAAAAATATATTGTGTAT
>JAHILC010000335.1 GCA_018897225.1 Actinomycetota bacterium | reverse complement strand
TCTTTGCTTGCAAGTCCGGCGCCAGCCATTGCGTAAGAAAGTATTGAAACCCCTAAAAATGAAAGGAAGATAAAAGCTAGTATTCGTCTTATGCTTTTTGTTTTTATTGCGCCGATATTTCCGCATAAAATACAGACAAATGCAATAAAAATAAATACTGCTGTCAAATAAAAACTGTTTTTTTCAATAAAATAAAACAAAATTTTATTAATTTTCATAAGCATGATAATACCAGCCGGAAAATACAAGAACCAGATTACCAGCATGGATGATTGTTCACATCTTTTAAGTATCTTCAAATAAGAGCTCTGGAATGGGAAAATGAATAAATAAAGATATATGCCTGCGCTGAACAATATAATTCCAACAGCAAGTAGAGGGCTTGCCATTAAGCTTTTAGATTCAAAAATCTGAGTGAAGTTTTTAAAATCAGTAGAGCCATAAAAAACTGAGAAGCCAGCCAGTAAAATAATTACGGCAAGAGTTGATACAAGAAAGAACCTCACCAAATAACTTCTAAGGTCAATATTATTTAAAACTGCCAGGAGCTGAAAAATACCTAGTGTAAGGCCCGTAAAACTTACAAAAATCATAATAAAATTGCTCGATAGTGACAACAGCACTAAACTGCATACGGAAAATAAAAATATTATGATAATTTTTATAAACTGGCTTTTATTTATATTATTTAAGGATATGAAAATTAAAATGTTTAAAGCAATAAATAAAACTACGCATATCTCAATTACCTGCTGGGCCTCCAGTCCAAACAGGAAACTTGAAAAAGCACCACTTGATCTAAAATTGTAAATATTTGATACAAAAGCAGCTATCAACGAAAGGGCAGCTATAATAATTATAAATATTTTTAAGCCCTTTCTTTTCGAAAGTCCGAAGAAGAGCGAAATAAATAAGGCTCCAAATAAAATAACTATACTATAGCGCTGATTGATGCTTGCCAAAATATTATTAATTATTTCCAAGAGTATCTTCTCCCCACCAATCTGATTTATCTAATTTAAATAACACGTAATCATCCTTAGGCCCAAATGGCGCTTTGTCTCTTATCTTCCCGCCAGTGGCAAAATTGTAATACACGATTGAAAACATCAGCAGATAAACAGAAGTGATGCCAAGAAGTGTAAAAGTTTTATCCCAGACCGATTCGCTATAAAGAAAAAGTGAAAAACTGAAAAAATTTATAAGAGCTGAAACGATTATTAGCTGAAAAGATATTAATATCGATAAAAAGCTTTTATAAAATGATACTCCAAATAAACCTATTAAGAATATTAAAAAACTGAAATAGCTTATTAATTGTAAATTCAAACGCTATTCTCCTCACCGTTTTTAAGTATGCTGATAAACCATAATACGCTGACAATAAGAATTGAAGATATTAAGATTAAAGCTGGCCAATAATTTGAGCCGATATTTGCTACAATTTCGGCAATCCTTGAGGTTGTGTAATTTCCAGTCTGCTTGTAACTATTAAAAAAATTTAAAGAATACTTAAAAAAAATATAACCCACGCCTATGCAGAACAAAATTGAAAGTGTAAGATTTGTAATCCGTTTCCAGTCTTTTTTCCGCCCAAGTTTTCCAACTGGCAGCTCTGATTCACTTATATAATTACCTCTTTTGCTAAAGTGTTCAATATCCTGTGCGTAAAGGAAAAGCAGGATATTGAATAAAATGACAATTATTGCAATTAGCATGAACGTAGCGCCAGTTAAAAAAAGAAAGCATAAAATTCCGAAGGCCAGAAAAGTCAAAAATAAAAATATGAGTTTTTTCATCTGGTTTGTTAAAACTAATGAAATCAAACCAAATAAAAAAACCAGCGCTAATACAGAATAATTAATAATTTCTAAGGTTAATTTTCCGTTCATATTTTTAAAATATCATAAAACTATTTCAACCAAAAATCTCTTATTGTATAATCTGCCTGTTTTATCAAATCCATTTTTTCAAGCCTGAATGTTTCCCTGTCGCTTTCGGCCATTTGGTGCCGGTAAGTCATCTCTATAGCATTTGCGGTGCAGAATTCAACACAATTGCCGCAAAAAATGCATTTGCTCAGATCAAGAAAAAATTCATCTAAGTATTCCTTGCCATTTTCATCAGTTTCTTTTTTTATTTGGATACAATGCTCGGGACAAATACTTTCACATGTTCCGCAGCCGTTGCAGATTATTTCGAGAGTGTCAAGGTCAAGCTTCAGTCTCGGAATGCCCCTGCTTCCCTCCGGAATAATTATTTTTTCCTTTGGATATACAACTGTTCTTGGCTTCCTGAAGATATTCCCAAATTCTATAAAAAAATCTCTGATTACAGTTCTCATAATTATAAAATTTTAGTTTTAAACTAGATTATATATATTTCTCAACATAAAAAATACCAATGTTATTAAAAAATTAACCGCTGACATAGGCAGCAGGAATCTTCCATTTATGCTGACTAAATAATCATAGCTGCTCAATCTGGGGGTTGCCTTATCCAGCAATATTAAAAACACAAAAACTATATAGAACTTTAAGGCAAACATTATTTCCCCATTTATAAAAAATAATTGCTGCCAGCCTCCAAGGTAAAAAATATTTAGAATTACTATAAGAAAAAATAAAATTGCATAATTTGAAATTCTGGTAATTAGCCTTCCGAAACCAAGCCCTTCCTTATCAATGTTTTCAGAGTAAAGAACGGCATTCTTCGAGTTAATCCCAAGAAGCTTGAAGTGAAGTAAGATTGATGCAAATACCACTATGAAGCCTAAAGGCTGGTAAATAACATTCCAGTACTGGTACTGAAAATTTACAATTTCACCAAGACTCAAAGCCCTGTTAACCAGCGCTATGCTTACAGAACAGAAAAGAACAGGAACAAAAAATGCCAACACCTGTACGGTTTTTTTGGCAATATTGCTGTAAATGTAATTATGTTCTGTTCGAGAAGCGTTTGCCAGATTTAAAAAAATAATTATTATGTAAAATAAAAAACCTACAAGTAAATTATAGTCAAGATTAACAATAATCAAATTTGAAGATAAGGGGATGACAGCCCAAATTGCAAATGAAAAAAAGAAAATTAAAAATTCCCAGAAATTAACCTTATGATCCTTGGATAAAAATCTAAAAATTCTTATAAAGGGATAGCTAAGTCCTCCCGCTCTTGTGGCAACATATCCTCTTGCCAGATCCATTTTTGCATTTAGCTTACCTGCAAGAAGTGAAGCAAGATAAAGATTTGCTCCAAAAATTAAAATGATGTAAATTACCTTTTTTAATATTATTGCCATAATCAAATCAAAATAAATCGGTTACTATATTTTAAAACCTTACTATTTCACCACAACTTAAATCAAGGCTTCCTAAAACAATCTCAACATCTTCGAGCCTGTTTCCCTCAAGAATTTTTTCAGCAAGGAAAAGGCTGTTTCTTGAAGGGCCCATTAGTACCATGTTTGAAACGATGTTTTCCTTTACCTCTATATAAATTTTAAAAACACCGTGTGGACATTCTATGCTCGAAATCATAGACGAAAATGGAAATTCAAGCTCTGAAAGGTTTATTAGCTTTTTAATATGCTCTTGGGGCAACTCATAGGCTATTTGCTCAACAATTTTTATTGATTGATAGATTTCCTCGAATCTTATCTGAACCCTGTCCATGCAATCGCCATACTTGCCGAGTGGAATAATAAAAGATATGTCTTTATAAAGCATAAGGTTTCTATTTTTCCTAAGGTCATACCTTATTCCCAACGACCGCAGGTTAGGCCCGGTAACCCCATATTCAAGCGCTGTGTTTCTGTCAATAATGCCAATGTCTCTAAGCCTGCCGGTAATTATTGAATTATCAAGAAGCATGGTTTCTATCCTGGAAACTTTTAGGGCTAAAGTGGGAAGGCTTTCTTTTATATTCTTCAGCTTCTCTTCATTTAAGTCTTTGCGAATTCCTCCAATTCTTACAAAGTTTGGATTTATCCTTGATCCGGTAATTAGCTCTATAACTCTAAAGACTCTCTCCCTTTCAAGTAATGCTAAATTATAAACAGTATCGTTTCCCATAATCTTGCATATGTTTGCTATAAAATGCAGATGGTTTGAAATCCTGAAAAGTTCACTTACTATCATCCTTATGCTCTGCACTCTTTTTTGAACTTTTAGCTGCATCAATTCTTCCATGGCAATACAAAAACATAATTCTGGAAAAATCCCTGCAGTATAATCAAACCTGCTTACATAAGAAAGCAATTTTTCAATATCTGCATTTATATAAAAATTATCAGCAACAACTCTTGCAATATTTGTATCTATATAAGCTTTTTCAATAGTGTCATCATTTGTCAACAGGTATATGTCAAGAAAGTCAAATCCATCAATAAATGGACTGAACATGGTAACATCTGAATATTTCGATTCAAGCGCCGGTCTTTCCTTGTAAAATATTGCAGATTCAAAATAAATTTTTACAATATTTATAATTTCAATATATTCGCGGTTCAGCGATGGACCCGTGCTGTTGGATAGTTCTATCTTCAGAAGCAGCGAAAAATTATTTACTACAGAAGAAAGGTTAATAAGCACATGAGTGGCGCCACTGCTCTGATATTTGCTGATATTGTTCAGTATCTGGACATTAAATTCAGGATTATCCCTCAATTCTCTTAAAACGTCCTGCAGATTTTCCTTGCTGACAATACAAAGTATCTCTTGCCCAAGCCTTTTTGATTGT
>JAHILC010000334.1 GCA_018897225.1 Actinomycetota bacterium | reverse complement strand
TTGCGTTCTGACATATTGTGCTTATTTTTTTTACCAGATTCTTAAAATTGTGATTTCCTTCATGCTGAAAAGCTTCCTGAAGCGAATTTAAATGAAGAATTAAACCATCCGCTTCAACCATATCGACTGCTTTGTTGCATTGCTCAAGACTGAAACCATAATTTAATTGAACTGCTCCGAGATTTGCAAAAAGAAGAATTTCAGGGGCTATCTCGCGAACTTTAAATGTTTCTTCAACTTCAATATTCTCAATTGCAGTTCTCTGCGAGCCAACACCCATTGCAATTTTTAACTCTGAGGCTACTTTTGCAAGATTTTTATTTATCTCTTTAGTTTTAGCTGTCCCACCAACAAGCGGAGACAACATAAGCGGCAACGATAGCATCTTTCCAAAAATTTCTGTTGAAAGATCTATTTCATTCATGTCAATATCTGGAAGCGCTTGATGAATAAATGAAAATCCTTCAAAACCTGGACTGATTTTTTTAAAACTGACATCCTTATTTAAGGTAATTTCAAGATGCTCTTCCTTACGTTTTTCGTTTGTAGTTTTTAAGTCTAGCTTTTTAAAATCTTTATTCATCCTGTTTAAAATAAAACTTTTATACTTTATATTCTTAAATTAATCAGATTTCGGTTACGTTTTAAAATTCCCTTTTAGTCAAAAAATCAACTATTTCTCTGTAATGCTTCAACTTATTTGCCTTAACCGGAAGATTTATCATTTCTTTCAATGCCAGATTGTAATAGTTCTCAGTCGTTTGTTCACAAAACTGTTTTGCTTTTATTTTTTCAAAAATTTCCAGTATTTTATAAATGTCATCATCGCTTATATTATCTTTTGTAAAAATATCTAAAAATTCTCTTTTTAAGTTTCTATCATTATTTGAAAGTGCATAAACAACCGGCAATGACTTTTTCTTTCTCTTAAGATCATTCCCACTGGGTTTTCCAGTTTTTTTGTCATTACCCCATATACCCAGAATGTCGTCCCTGGTCTGGAATGCAATACCCATATATTTGCCAAAATTCTTAAATGGCTTTATTTTGTCATAATCCAGAATTAATACGGCGCCAATTTGAAGCGAGCATTCAATAAGCGCAGCAGTTTTTCTCTCAATCATTTCAAGATAATTCTTAACTGTTATATCCGTTCTATTCTCAAAATCTATATCCAGGTATTGTCCTTCAATCATCTTCAGGCAGCTCTCATCCAAAATTTTTAAAACGTCTATTATTTTTCCAGGAGCTATTTTAGTTTGAGATAATTTTAAAACCGCAAGCGTGGAGAGAGCTTTCATCGCGCTGCCAACATTAATTGCCTGGGGCTTGCCCCATATTTTCCATACAGTAGGTCTATGACGGCGAATTTCATCGCCGTCTTGAATATCATCATGAACCAGTGAAAAGTTATGGATTAATTCAATTGCCGCAGCTGCAGGCAGGGCAATCCTGAATTCATTGCATACAGAATCACAGGCAAGGAGGGTCAGTGTTGCCCTAAGATATTTACCGCTGTTTAACTGAATTTTATCACCGTTTTCATTTGCCCAACCCAAATGATAAGCCATCATGTCATAAATAGTTGTCTTATTTTTTGAAATTTTGAAAAGCTCGCCGTCAGAAATTATGGCTTTTATTTCCTTTTCCAGAAAAGGCCTGTAAGTTTCAAATATTTCAGGTAATTCAGACAAATTTTACTCCTTGAGATTTATTAACCAATTATCATTTCCTGTAATTTTCTTAGCTTATAAATTACAGAGTCATCACTTATGTGAACATCTTCGTATCTTATTGGTTCACCCTTCTTAACATCATTTTTTAAAACTGCTCCTTCGCTTAATCCAAGAGGAAGAAGGTTTAGGTCTTTTGCTTTTTGATAAAGCTCTATTGAACCATAAACAGAATAACCGCCAATACCGTCTAATAATTCACCTTTTTTTAAATCTATTTTTGCTATTGTGATTACTTCTGAAATCATCCCATTTTTAGGTGTAATTGTTGGTTCGTTGTAAAAGTATGCTCTTGCAATCGACAGAGGTGATTCTATGCTCGCAAGATGGAAAGGTCTGTATAAAAGATAGTTGGGACCATCTCCAAACAATAGATACTTCAATTCCTTGCGTAATATGTCCTGATCTGTTGAATATACAAGAAAAACACCAGGCGCTACATTTCCAATTGCAAAATCTACAATACCTTTTTTATCCAGAATTCCACCGTCCCTTTTAAGGCTGAAAACTTTTGTTAAATCTTCAACATTCACATGTGGGGCATGCATACCTCTGCAATCAGGAATTATGCCTGTTGCATTAGAAAAACATGCCATTTCCACCATTGACTTTGTCCCGTCAACAAATGAGGTCATCATTTTTGGACTGGTACCTTTTTGCTCAGCATATTCTTTTAACGTAGTCGGATTCGCATCCCTGTTTAAAGGATTGTTTTTCCCTTTTCCGGCAGCAATTATCTCTAAATTTAATGCAGCAGCAAAGTCATATAATTCCTTCAAGGCTGCAGGCTCATCTCCTGCTGCAACCGTGTAAACAACACCGGAATTTACAGCCAGTTTTTTAAGAAGGGGACCTATCGAGGTATCAGCTTCTACATTTAAAGTAACTACATGTTTTTTATTACTAATTCCTGTAATAGCAATTTGAGCTCCTGCTTCAGGACTGCCTGTAGCATCTACTATTACGTCCACTTCCTTTATCTGCGACATTGCTGTAAGACTGTCGGTAAAAATAATTTTACCTGATTGAATAGCTTTGCTTATTTCATCTCTACTGCATCCATTTTTTGTTGAATCTTTTTCAACTACATAAATATCATTATCGCTATATCCTAGTGATTTTATTCTGTCATAAGATTTTTGAATATTCCTGTTTGCGATAGCACAAACCTTAAATGCTTTTAAACTATTAAGGTGGCTCACTATGCTGCTTCCCATTTGACCAATGCCTGCAATTCCAACATTAATGGTTTTATTTTCAGCCTGTAAACTATTAAGCTTTTCATTGATTCCTAACAAAAGAGTCGCTCCAGTTCTGTAATTTGATATTTAAATTCAAATATTTTATGATACAATCTTAAGGTATGTTTAAAATTTTATCAAGATATAACTTTTATTAATACTTTAAGTATGTATATATTATATTAAAATTATTTTTAATTAATCAAAGGAATGGAATTGATTTTAATATTCAGCGCCCTAAAGCTTGAATTAAACAGTCTTGTAAGAAAAATGAAAAACAGAAAAATACTAAGCAGTGGTGAAATACTGACTTATGAAGGTCTTATTAACAATAAAAAAATATTACTTGTAATTTCAGGAATAGGCAAAGAAAATGCCGAAACTGCAGCCAAATTTATAAAAGCTAACTTTTTAGATAAAAATTCCGCCCAAAATAGACATAAT
>JAHILC010000333.1 GCA_018897225.1 Actinomycetota bacterium | reverse complement strand
TTTTCTCTTTTGTTGAATCAATTTTTGATCCAAATTGTAATTTTTTTGGATCAATTTTACAGTTAAATTTTATCGGATCTTTGAATATATATAGTAACTTTGAGATTTTTTCTTTATAGTCAACATTATTTGATTTATTTTCTATAAATTCAAAATCAAAGTCTCTAAATAAACTTTCCTTATCTACTCCAATTTTTTCTTTTATTACAGGTAAAAAATCCTTATTTATCTCATAACCGACTGAGTTTCTATCTAAATTAATTGCAGCAAGTGATGTTGTTCCACTACCTAAAAATGGATCCAAAATATAATCATCAACGAAACTAAACATTTTTATAATTCTTCTTGGTAATTCTTCAGGAAACATAGCTAAATGTTTATCTTGCTTAACTCCATTAAAATTCCAATGCCCAACAAAATATTGATTCCATTCCTCTTTTGATAATTGTGATATTTCCCTAATATCCTTTGAAGGATTTGGAGCTATTCCAAGTTTTTTAAAAATCAATATAAATTCATAATCTAATTTAATAATTCCATTTCTTGGATATGGAAAACTACCCATTATTGTAGCACCACCGGTAGTATTCATGGTTGTTGATTTTTGCCAAATGATAGAACCCATATAATCAAATCCTATTGTTTCACAGAATTTTATTATTTCTGTTCTAATTGGAATAACTTTGTATCTACCATAATAAACAGATCTCGCAAACTGATCTCCTATATTTACACAGAGTCTACAACCATCACTTAAGACTCTGAAACATTCTTGCCATACTAAATTTAAATTATTGATATAATCTTCGTAACTATCATTAAAACCAATTTGTTCAGACGATCCATAGTCTTTTAATTGCCAATACGGAGGTGATGTAACAACAAGTTGGACTGATTTGTCTTGAAGTAAGTCCATTTTCCTTGAATCACCAATTATTATTTTATGATAAGTTCTCATTCTGATTTTAAAGCAGTTATATATTATAATTAAGCTCAATAGTAGTTTAACATAAAATTATATTTTTAGAAATAGAATAGAATAATAATATTAATAGATAGTATATAATATTAGTAATAATTAGCATAAAACTACAATTCTTTTTAAGAAACACCTCTTTTTTTATTGAATTCATAACAGAAGTTTAAGAAGAAATTACAAAAAATAAAGCTTCAACAATTCCTTCTTCCGGAAGGCATTTTTATTGAAAATTATGTACCTCGAACCACCAAAATTAACCCTATTTTGTGCTTAATTCAACAGCACAAAGAGACAGTTATTAACAGGTTGTCAAGTTTGGTGGGCCCACCTGGATTCGAACCAGGGACCTCCGCATTATGAGTGCGCTGCTCTAACCAGCTGAGCTATGGGCCCTACCTAAATGAAGTGCTTTCAAAAGTACTTTTACGCAGGCAATTGCTTATATTAATAAAAATTATTATATAAGTCAATTATTCATAGGGTACAATTTTATTTGAGCCGTCGGGTTATAAAGCTAAGATCATAACATATCTTTCTGCTTAAAGCTGAAATAGCCATTTTCAGCAACTATAATATGATCCAGAACATTTATTCCTACAATGGAGCAGGACTTGCATAAACGCCGGGTTATTTCTATATCATCAATCGAAGGCTCTGGATCACCGCTCGGGTGGTTATGTATGAATATTAGGGAAGCTGCCGATTCACGGATTGCCGGACAAATAACCTCTCTCGGATGAACAATGCTTGAAGTCAGTGAACCCTGCGAAATTAAAATCTCTTTTATGATTTTGTTCTTAATATTTAACATAATTACCCTAAACTGCTCTTTCTTAAGGTCTTTCATTAATGGTATGTAATAATTAGCAACTTCTTCGCTGCACCGAAAGCTTGTATTATTTCCATTTTTTTCTGAAACTGCTCTTTTCCCGAGTTCAAAAGCTGCAAGTATCTGCACAGCTTTTACCATACCAATGCCTTTAATTTCTGAAAGCTCAGTTATTGATAAATCGAGCATACCTTTTAAGTTTTTATGTTTGGAAATTAAATTACTAGCCAGGTCAAGTGCAGAGTAGCTCTGATTATCCTTCATGCATCCCGTTCCAATTATAATTGCCAGAAGCTCGCAGCTTGTAAGATGTTCTTTACCAAATTTTACAAGTTTTTCTCTAGGCCTTTCTTCTTCCGGCCAATTTTTTATAGGAAGCTTATCCATAAAAGCATAATAGCATAAATATACAATTATGTATATTGAAAATAATTGAAAGCTAAATAAAAAATAAAAAATCAGATAGTTTAATCTGGGAAGTTCAATCAGATATTGCATTTAAAGCGGATATGCACCTATTAACTTTGCAAGATTCGTTGTTGACATTGTCTTATAATGCACACCGATAAGTGCATTCATCTGCTCCAGAATCAACCAATGCATCAAATGTTACTGCCTTTTTATCTAAAAATAATTTTACAGGAATAACAGGCCTATAAATATATTGCGGTGGTTTTTGAGTTGGTGGTGTTATTATATACTTAAGATATGGAAATTTTATCTGCTTCACAACAGATAGCTCCTGTTTTCATTAGGAATCTTTGTCAGTATCGGGTCTTTGTACCCCTTCTTATTTGCCTCCTTAAGTGCTTCTTCTGGAGTATAGCCTTTACCTAATACCTTTTTTCTATCATAGCTCAATGCTACAAAGTAACCTTGATACTTTTTTATAATAGATGTCATGTCTATTGCCTTCATTAATTTTTACATCCTTACTTGCCTATTTAATATTCTATATTATTATACCACAAATTTCTTTAATAGAAGGTCTTACCAATCTAGTTATAGAAAACTTATTTTTTCAAAGATAATACATTTCTTTTAAGTTATTTTCTTAAAATTCCGTAGATTGATGCAGATGATTTTTTAAATTCATAACCAACATCACTGGATATTTTTTTTAGTGAATAATTAAATAAATCATTGTAAAATTCAAACTTGTTTTTCGCCCTATTGTTTTTCTGACTATCGGATTTATTACGCCAAAAAACCCCATGTCTTTCAATATTTCAATAAGTTCGGGGTATTCTTCGGTCAATTCATAAACAGATTTGCCAAGGTCAACTTTCTTCATCGATCAGCCTTTTTTCACCCTTTAAACTCTTTATATCAGTAATATCCATGGTGATTTCAATTGTCCCGAGATAGTTTACACCTTCATCTCTAACAGCTAGAAATTTGATAAATATCAGTCTGTTTTTGAAGTTTATCCAGAAGTCAGCCTGGTCTCTTTTTCCATTCTTAAATTCAGCAAGAATTCTGTCAACGATTTCAACGCTCTGGGGCGGATGGCAGTTTTGGACCTTTCTGCCGATAATGGATCTTGTCCTTATAAATACCCTATCTTTGTTATCTGAAAAATATTTAACAGTATCATCTTTGTCTACGAAAGTGATGTCAACAGGCAAGCTGTTGAATATCCACATTAATTCCTTTAATTTTAAAATGCCTGTAGGAAAATTGATTTCATTTCCATTTTTTATTTCCGGCTCCATTACAACAGTTTTCCTGAGTTCACTGATCATACGCGATGTCTCTTTTGGCTTTTCTATAAATGCATACCCGACTTCATCACTTTCTTTTAATATGTCAATCCAGTCATTACTACTTAATTTTTCCTGAGAAGTCGGGAAAAGAATATTTTCTTCTTTAAATATCATTCCAGCAACCTCTTCAATAAGAGGATTGACGCATTCTTTTATGTAAGATTCAAGTTGTTGTTTTGTACTTAGTTCTTCAATTTTTAAAATGGCATTTTTCAGTAAATTCCTTATCTCATTATCCTTGCCCCACATAACCTTTGAGGGGCCCATGAATCCGTATTTTTCAAGGAAGGGGAAAAGCAGTTGTTCTTTTCTTGTATAGTGTAATTCCACCCCTTTTAATTCCAGCAGCATTTTTTTAAGTTCCTGCCTGAATACCTCTAATGCCTGGATATCCTTGTTAATAAGCAGTTCTTTTATGGAGTCAGTAAGTTTTTCAATCTCTCTGTTCTCCAGCTTAAAAAGATATATCGGATGAGTGGATGATTCCTCTTTGGCTACCAACTGGGATAATGAAGATTCAAACAAAAGCGCATGCACATTGCAAAACTTCTTTATTTCATCTACTGGCATACCTTCATTTATCAACGATTGTTCAATTTCCGCAATTTCTGAAGATGTTATAGTCCCGGCTTCTTCTTCAAACTTCTTTTTTGCTTCTCCAATTGAAAGTCCCTGATGAAGTTTTAATATAATATCTTTTATTACTTCTTTTTTATTTTCTTTCTTTTTTAAAGACTCACTCATTTTATACGACATCATAAATTATTATTCTTTTAATAATTCGATATATGCTTTAAAATCAGCCACGATGTTTTGAACAATATGATAAATTTTTTTTATTATATAGATTGCTATTAAACTGCTATTACTTTAATTACCTCCGGGACTACTTCTTTAATAGCTTGTTCTACGCCCTGGGTCATTGTCATCTGCGCCATTTGGCATCCGCTGCACGCGCCAGTCAATCTAACCTTAACTATACCATCTTCAACACTTATTAATTGTATATCCCCTCCATCGGCCCGTAAAGCCGGCCTGATTGTTTCTAATACCTTTTCAATCTTTTCCTTCATTTTGTCACCTCCAGTTTTTCATTTTATATGACACTATTATAGTATCATATAAAATGAATGTCAAGGAAAGAATGAATAATTTTTCAATATAGTCCTATTTGGAAAGGATTTTTCTTATTTTCCCGGCTATGTCTTCTGCGGGCTTTATTATAAAATAATAATTATAACTTACTTTCCGCAAGTTAAAATTCTGTTTTTGCCGAATTAATTTCTTTTAAATATTGGCCTAATTATCCC
>JAHILC010000332.1 GCA_018897225.1 Actinomycetota bacterium | reverse complement strand
GTTTCCATAACACTGGTTATTGACGAAGAAAAACACGCAGTTAAGCTCGATAATAATTTAATAGAGTTAAATCCCAAGGAATTTAAAACTCTTACGATTCTGCTGCGAAATATAAACAACCTGACTTCACGCAATGATTTGATAAAGAAAGTGTGGGGTGAGGATAATTTCGGAGATACAAGAACTCTGGATGTGCATATCAGAAGAATAAGAGACAAAATGTCTTATAAGAATTTTGGCGCAGAATACATCAGGACTGTCCATGGCCTTGGTTATAAAATTGTAAGTTAAATTAAATTGTGAGTTATTTAACAAATATTTAACATTATTTTAATTTTTTATTAACAAAAACCACTCCTGAATCTGATAAACTTCACTTAGAAAATAAAAAAACAATCAGAATGTTAAAAAACAAACAAAATTAAAGGAGTGAAAAATGAAAGTAAAATGGTTAAAATTTCTGGTAATTGCTGTTGTTTTTATCCTGACCGTAACCCTAAGCATAGGCTGCAAAACAGCAGTAACCACTGAAACCACTGCCGCCGCAGCAGTAGCCGAGACAACTGCCACCCAGGAAACAGATACAAGCAAAGCATCAGATGAGACAAACCCAGCTTCTTCAAAATTTAACGATCAGGAACTGGTGGTATCAGGCTCCACAACTCTTCTTGAAGTTGCAAATGCATGGGCCGAAGATTTCATGGCTAAATTTGGCGGTTCAATAACAGTAAATGGCGGCGGCTCAGGCGTAGGTATAACGTCCCTGATTGATGGCACAACAGATCTTGCCAATGCTTCCAGGCCAATGAAGGACTCAGAAAAGCAGGGAGCTGCTTCAAAAGGAATAGATTTGAAGGAATACATAGTTCTATGGGATGGAATAGCAGTAATTGTCAGTAAAAACGTAAATGTAAACGAGTTTACATTTGATCAGCTTTCCAAAATTTATAAGGGTGAAATAACCAACTGGAAAGATGTTGGCGGCGCAGACGCTGAAATTATAGCAGCAGCAAGAGATAGTTCGTCAGGAACTTACGAATATTTCCTTGAGAGTATTGTCAGACTTGGTAATAAGGAAAGCCAGGACGAGTATTCTGATAAATGCTTGTTCCTTCAGACTAACGCAGACATAGTTGCACAGATTGGCGGAAACGAGAATATTATTGGTTATGTAGGACTTGGTTACTTGAAAGCAGCAGGCGATACGGTAAATGCAGTAAAGATTAAAAAAGATTCCAGTTCCAGCGCTGTTTCACCAAGCGTTGAAACTGTTAAAGATAGAAGCTATCCAATTTCCAGGGAACTTTATGTATATGCTGATGGAAATAAAATGACAGAACTTGCACAAGCCTATTTGGATTTTATATTAAGCGCTGACGGCCAGCAGATAGGAATTGATGTAGGTTTTGTTCCTGTTAAATAAAATGAGAAAATGAGATTCTTAGTTAAATTATAAAATGATGAAGCTATGGAAAATACTATCTGTTGAAATCTATAGCTTCATACTTTTTATAGTAAAAGCATTAAAATTCTTATAAAATTAACCTATGGCTTCATCAAAAAGCAAATTTGCTAAATTCAAAAGTTTTTTGATAACAAGGTTTGTATTCGTTAATGGCATTATTTCAATTATAATACTTGGCTTAATTCTTGCTTTGCTTCTTTATAACTCCGTGAGGTTTTTTGCCTCATATCCCATTCAGAATTTTTTTGGCGGGGTAAGGTGGATTCCTACTCATGATAAATTTGGTTTCGTTCCTCTGCTTGTTGGATCAATACTCACAACTTTTGCGGCAATCTTGATAGCCGTTCCACTTGGCGTAGGTTCCGCTATTTATATTGGTGAGCTCGCACCAAGATATTTAAGGGAAACATTAAAGCCAATTATTGAAGTTCTTGCCACAATTCCCTCAGTTGTAATAGGTTTTATCGGAATAAAGGTATTCGCGCCTTTAATAAAAAATATTTTCAATTTAGGCATAGGACTTACAGCTCTTACAGGTGCCGTAATGCTGGCTTTTATGAGCCTGCCCACAATAGTCTCAATTTCAGAAGATGCCATTAATGCTGTTCCCAATACTTTCAGGTATGCATCTATGGCTCTCGGGGCTACTAAATGGGAAACAACCTATAAGGTAGTTGTCCCTACTGCTTCATCTGGCATCGTGGCTGCTGTCATGCTTGGACTTGGCAGAATAGTCGGTGAAACCATGGCTGTACTAATGCTTACAGGTAATTCTCCCAGGATTGTTTTTTCATTCCTGCAGCCTGTAAGAACAATAACTGCAACAATTGCCGCCGAGATGGGCGAAACTGCTCAAGGAGGGCTTCATTATTCAGCTTTATTCGCTATTGGACTGGTTTTATTTTTAATAACTTTTTTAATTAATTTTGTAGGTGACAGGTTCACAGGAAGAGTAAAAAATATCAGATAAATAGGAAATGGTAAATAGGAAATGATGAAAGCTGCAATATCTAAAAGTATGAGGAAAAAATATGTTACGGAGAAATTCTTCTATTTCCTGCTCCTCTTCATCACAATGATTGTTGTCGCTTTTGTGTTGGGTATAATCATTTATCTGATAGTTAAGGGCAGCGGTGCCATTAACTGGGAATTTCTTTCCCAGAAGCCACGCGGGGGCATGAAAGCCGGAGGAATTTTTCCGGCAATTATTGGAACTATTTATCTAATTATTGGAACAATTACCATATCTCTTCCGATTGGAATTTTTTCAGCCATCTATCTTAATGAGTATGCTGCCAGAAACAAATTTACCCGTATTATAAGGCTTTCAATTGTTAATATGGCAGGTGTGCCTTCAGTAGTATTTGGATTGTTTGGCCTTGCATTTTTTGTATTGCTGTTAAAATTTGGCAAATCAATTCTGGCAGGTTCGCTGACCCTTGCTTTTCTAATCCTGCCCGTAATCATAACTGCAACTGAGGAAGCGCTCAAAGCTGTTCCGAGCACATATAGGCAGGCATCAATGGCGCTTGGCGCCTCAAAGTGGCAGACAATTATTAAAATCATTCTACCGCAAGCCCTGCCAGGTATTGTAACTGGCGCAGTCTTAGGCATAGGCAGGGCTGCGGGTGAAACAGCGCCAATTATGTTTACAGTTGCAGCATTTTCACAACCCAATCTCCCCCATTCCATATTCAGCCAGGTCATGGCCTTGCCCTACCATCTTTATGCCCTGGCGACACAGGTAACAAATCCACCTGAAGATAAGCAATGGGGAACTGCTCTGGTTTTATTAATGATCGTGTTGTTTTTTGCAATAATCGGGACTTCAATAAGGACCAGAGCAAGATTGAGAAAAAAAGAGTAGAATTAACTTATTAATAATAGAATTAACTAATTAATAATACAGATTGTTAATTAAATTTTAAGTTTTTTATATAAAATAATTCTAAGAGTTAGGAATCCAAATGAGAAAAACTTTTGAACATAAACTGGATGAAGTAACCGAAGATGTTATTGTAATGGGCAGCTTGGTTCAAAATACTGTAAATGATGCCATAAATTCACTGATAAATGGCGATGTAGAGCTTGCTCAGAAAGTTATAGATGGCGATGATAAAATTGATGATTATGACGTGCTCATCGAACAGAAATGCATGTTTATCCAGGCAGAGCATCAGCCCGTAGCAAAGGATTTGAGGCTTATACACAGCATCTATATCATTATTATTTATCTTGAAAGAATTGGCGATATTTGTGTAAGCATAGGAAAGCTTACCAGGAGGCTTTATCTGGAGGAGAAGAAACAAATCAGGAAAGAAATCCTGGATATACTTATCGAAATGGGAAGTCTTGTCAAAACCGTGCTTGATAAAGCTTTGAAAGCTTTTAAGAACAAGGACTATAAATTGGCAGCCAAACTTGAACAAATTGACGACGCCGTGGATGATATTCAGAAAATGCTTTACCAAAAAATTTACAGCATTTATGCAAAAGATGAGGATTATATAAAACTTGTAACCAATATCTCGCTGGCAAGCAGATATCTTGAGAGGATAGGGGACAATGCTGTAAATATTGGTGATAGGGTTCTTTATTATCTGACGGGAGACTTTAAAAGCATTCACAGTGATTTGCAATAAATCCAGGCGCCGATAGTATAAGAATATAATTAAATTAATATATTTTTATAAATAATATATTGATATATTTAAAATATACATTATAATGTATTATTCATTAGTAATTTTTATAAAAAACTGTAATTTTTAAAGGAGGCAATGTGTTAAAGGACAGCAGTGCAAAGACACTTGAAAATTTGAAAGAAGCTTTTGCGGGTGAGTCACAGGCTAACAGAAAATATTTGGCTTTTGCAGCAAAAGCAAACACCGAGGGATACACTCAGGTTGCAAGATTATTCAGGGCTGCAGCAGACGCTGAAACCGTACACGCACTGGCGCATTTGAAGGCAATGGGCGGAATTAAAAGCACAAAAGAAAATGTTGAAGCAGCAGTGGGCGGGGAAACATTTGAGTTCAAGAGCATGTATCCTGCAATGATCGAACAGGCAAGAACAGATGTTGAAGATGAAGCGGAAATGAGTTTTACAAATGCAAATGCAGTTGAGAAGATACATGCAGGCCTTTACCAGAAATATCTGGACAGCATGAGCAATTTAGTAGCAGTTGACATCTATGTTTGCCAGGTTTGTGGAAATACAGTTGAGGGCAGTGCTCCTGACATGTGTCCGATTTGTGCTTCTCCTAAAGATAAATTTAAAAAAATAGACTAAATTCAATATTTATATAATAAATTCAAAATTGATTAAAAATATAATCCATTTTAAAAAAATAATATTATTTTCTTCCTCTTTAATAATCCTATTATTTTTCTGTTTCAGTTTTGTATCCTGCAACAATGCTCTGACTGCTGAAGAAATTAAAATTAAGGATATAGTAGATCCTATAACTGAAAATTATTTTGTATCAATTAATAATGAAGATTATGACAAATTTTCAAAATATTTTGATGATGGAATGAAAAAAGCAGTTACAAAAGATAATTTCATTCAATTAATTTTACCGATTAAAAACGGGTGTGGTGATTATATTCCCAATTCAATTAAGCTTGTAACGATATCTAATGAGCAAGGATTTACCGCTGTCTATTATGATGCTAATTTTTCAAAGAAAAATAATATAAAAATAAAAATGGTTTTCAGCAAAATCAACAATGAATATAAAATATCCGGACAGTGGTTTCAATAATTTAAAAAGCGGAACTTTATTCATATGTGCAACCCCTATTGGGAATCTGGGAGATGTTAGTTTAAGACTGCTTGAAACACTCAAGCTCGTGGATATCATTCTGGCTGAGGATACAAGAACTATTAGAAAGCTGCTTTCAAGATACAATATTTCTAAATCTTCCAGTAACATAATAAGTTACCAGGACTACAGCAGCGAAAAAAAAGTTGAATATATCTATAATAAGCTCATTGAAGGAAAGAACATTGCGCTGGTATCTGAATCAGGCATTCCGGCAATTCAGGATCCCGGTTATAAAATTATAAATAGCTTCATTAATAAAAACATACATATGACCGTTATTCCTGGCCCAAATGCAGCATTAAGCGCTCTTGTGCTCTCAGGACTTCCGACAGACAGCTTCCTTTTTGTGGGATTTTTACCAAAAACAGAAATCAAGAGAAAAGAAAAAATTGAAGAGGTTGCATATCTTCCTTATACACTTATATTTTACGAATCACCTATGAGATTAGAGAAATTGCTGGGAGAATTGCTCGCAGTTTTCGGTGACAGGAAAGCCTGTGTTGCACGCGAAATTACAAAACTTTATGAAGAAACCATCAGAGGCCGATTGTCTGAAAT
>JAHILC010000331.1 GCA_018897225.1 Actinomycetota bacterium | reverse complement strand
CCAGTAATCTATTCTTTCAATTCCTTTGCAACTTCCTTTTTACCTGCCCCCTGATTTTATAAAAAAATCAATTGACCTGTTATATGTCCTTTCGTCCTTATCGCTGAAATAGCAGGCGGGAAGTTCTCCGCTTGCTTTATGATATTGTATGCATTCACAGCAGCTGCCTTTCCTTGAACAAGGGTCATAAGTGCAGTTACACCTTGCCAGGTTTATTTCCTTTCTGCAATCCATGGAAATCCTTTCTTCTGTAATACTATAAAATAATGGAATTATATTATAACTGTTTTAAAAGGAGTTATAAAAAATACTATTTCGTGTACATTTTTATAGGCATCACAAATTAAAAGATTTATTAATAAGCGGTAAAACTTTTTTTATTTAAACCGTGTAAGAAGATATTTCGAGATTATAAATAAATAATCATTTGTCATATTTCAAAATTATTATCCTGGCTCTACATGGACCAAAACTTCACCAATACTGGCTGATATATGCTTTATCCTGTTTTCTATCTTCGTTATTATAGAATGGGCCGAATCCACTTCCATATCCTTATCCAGCCTGCAATGAAAGGCAATATTATAATTTCCATTTCTCTCAAGGATAGTAAAGTTATGGCATGACTCAGGCAAAATATAATTTGATATCTCTGCCCTTATCCTTTTTATCATATCTTCTGACCTGGGTGTAATATCATTCCAGTTTTCACCGCTTTTTTCATCTTCAATATGAATATAGATATTCCTTATATCATTTATCTTTTCCGATATTAATCCTTCTGTCAGGGCAGTAAGTTTTTCAGATTCTGCCAGGCTTAAGGATTTTTTCAGTTCTACATGAACAGAAATATCAATCTTATCATCGACATTATAAATAAATATATTGTGTATATCCTTAATGTCTTCCTGGTCCAGTAATATTTCCTTTACCTTGCAGTCTATATTCTCCTCGGAAAAAGATGACCTTGCGGAAACCATTATCTCTGAACCAGGAAAATCCTTAGTTATCTCGTCTGCAATTTTTCCTTTCAAATTTTCCAGGCGGGATAAATATATATTGTCGTCTACACTTATACGCAGATTTATGAATTTAATATTTCCAACTTCATGGATAAGTATCCTGTCAACAGAACTAATTTCTGGTATTCTATTAACTATCGTGCGAACCTTTTCTGTAACTTCACCTGGGATGTAATCAAGAAAATTTTTTATAACTGTTACTGCCATCCTTGCACCAAAGATAAGTATCATTATGGAAATGATTATTGATGCTATTGGGTCTGCCAGGTAAAAAC
This sequence comes from Actinomycetota bacterium, assembly GCA_018897225.1. Taxonomy (GTDB): domain Bacteria; phylum Actinomycetota; class Humimicrobiia; order Humimicrobiales; family Humimicrobiaceae; genus JAHILC01. The sequence goes on along the minus strand of JAHILC010000331.1, from coordinate 2,088 downwards.
CTGCTCTTGCGAAAAATAAGCCGATGAGAACAATCAGTGAACTGACGATATCACTGAAATAATTTAAAAATTCTGCTTTAAATGCATAAGAATCAAACTTCTTTGCCGCCCTGCCCACAAAATAAACCCTGATGATATTGACAATAATTGAGATGGCCAGCACTATAAATACATAATTATTAAGCCTTAATTCAAAATCCCTTAGAATAATGCGCTGTATTGATTTATATATCACAAAAAAACACAGGAGCGATATGACAATTATTTCAAATAATGCTGAAAGGTTTTCATACTTTCCGTGCCCGTAAGTGTGGTCTGCATCGGGAGGCTTAGTCGACATCCTGATAGCAAGAAATACTATAAGTACGGTCACCAGGTCAAGTCCGTTGTTTAAAGCTTCAGATAAAACACCAATGCTGTTTGATAAATAAGCAATAAGAACTTTGACTATGACAAGCAGTATGGTCACTACAAGTGAAAACATCGCCACCTGTCTTTTACTATTTAACCTGTTTGTTTTATTTATCATCTAGTTTATTATAAATTTTTAGCGTAAAAATAGCAGGTAAAAAACAGGCCGAGATAATCGTAAAGTTTATATTAATTATACTGCGAAATATTCCCAGTAATCTATTCTTTCAATTCCTTTGCAACTTCCTTTTTACCTTCTTCAAGTTCTTTAACCTGCTGCTTGTCCAGCATTAGAAGAAGTGTCTGGAACTCTCCCATGTGTGTCTTTTCTTCCCTGGCTATATCAAGAATTACTTTCTTGATATCTGTGTTGCTGGTATATGCGGCAAGCTGCTCATACAGATTTATAGCATCGAGCTCGGCTATCATTCCGAGCCTTAAGATTTCCTTATCTATGTTTTCCTTTTTTACTTTGCTCAAATCAACTGGAATACTTGATAACATTTTGTCCTCCTTTTAGTATTTTTAAAATTTTTAGTTTTTCTCTAATTATAATAGTAAATTATGGGTATTTAGTTTCTTTTTCGGCTTTTATTATATAATAACTATAATTATCCAGTATACTAATAATACAATGAAGATTATTATAAGCAATTTAGTTTTAATTACCACAATATAAAACAGAAAATAATTAGTTCATGGTGAATAACTCACCTTTTTTGTAAAATTTAATAGTTCCTAAACTTAAAATTTGGTAATTTTTAAAACTTTAATAAATAATTGTCCCTTTTTCATATTCTAAAAAATATAGATATGTATTTTTATCTTTATTTTTTCCTTACCCTGCAAATCTTAGTATCAAATCAGGGCTTTTTGCAATATCTCTAAGTAACTTCCTTATGTTTAATGCCATTATACCAAGAGCTGCCCACATCTTATCTCCTTCAAAACCTTTGTAGTAAGATTTATTTAAGCCATACATCCTTTTTGCTTCGCTTATCTTAGCTTCAATAGCTGCTCTTTTGTCATAGAGATCTTCTTTGTGCCTGTCCATTTTAATATTTCTGTTCTTCTTATGAGGTATTGCAAGATCTATCCTGTGTTTTTTCTCAAGAACTGATATTAAATCTTCATCATAGTAAGCTCTATCAGCTGCTCCTCCTTTAAAGTCTTTGCCGAAAGTTTCAGAGTGAGTATTTATTGCTGCTTTTAAAGTGGCTATATCGGCAATATTACTATCGTAGAGCCTGTGATCTGTTATGTATCCGTTAGCACTCATACTAAGAGAAAGCTTTGTTCCAAACTCGCAGGGTTTTCCTACCTTGCCTTTGGGAAGAGCTTTTGCATGCTCTTCATGGTAGGATACTATCCTGCCCGGCACTTTAGTGCCGTTAATTCTATTAGCAACCTGTCTTACTATTTTTTTACCAACCTCTTTTAACTTTTTATATCTTTTAATATTTTCTTTACTTACGGCCTCTGCCATTTGTGTTGCCGCAACACCTGCAACAGCTAACTGGCTTTTTGCAATAGAAATAAGAGCCTTTGCTGTTTTATCTAAAAGATCTTTTGTTTTTTTAGAAGAGCTGTAGTAAATTTTAGATAATGTTTTGGCCTTTTTAACTGCAGCTGATAGGGCCGCATCTTTTTTACGTTTTGCGTTTTGTATTATATAGT
>JAHILC010000330.1 GCA_018897225.1 Actinomycetota bacterium | reverse complement strand
GCTATTTCGAATATTGAAAATAATATAAGCAAAGACAATAGCGGTTACGTAACCTTTAATTTAATAAAAATAGGTTATACCAGCTGAAAAATCATTGAAAAGCAGGAACCTTCATTAAGTGTACTTTCGACCTGGATATTTGAATTATGAATTGCTGCAATCTCTTTTGCGATGGAAAGCCCAAGTCCGGTCCCATTTTTATGGAAATCGACCGCATTATTGGATCGAAAAAATTCATTAAAGATATTGCCTAAATTCTTTTCTGCTATTCCGATACCTTGATCTTTTATACCTATATATAGCTGTGAAGTTCCCATTTTTTTAATTATAATGCTAATAACAGTATTGGGAGGGGAATAGTTAATTGCATTTTCTATCAATATCGAAAAAAGCACATCTATCTGTTTTTCATATCCCTTGATATATAAGGCTTCATCCAAAGGTGAAAATGGTCCATCATAGTGTTTTAGATAAAAATCATCATAAATCAAAGCAATTTGAATTTCTTTTATGCGGGTAATTACTTTAAAGCGTTGAACAACAGAAGAAAGAATTGGACTAATATTGATCTTATCAAGGTTTATATCCATAAAATCTCGGGATTTGAGTTTGGCAAGTTCAAGCATTTCCTTAATTAAATTGGACAATAATTCACATCTTTCCTTAATCTTTAGAACAATATCCCTTGTTCTTTGTGAGATTTGTCCAGAATATCCCTCAAGTATAATGTCTACATAACTTTGAATTGCTGCAAATGGGGCTTTTAATTGATGTGTGGCATATAATAAATATTTGGTTTTTTCATTATTCATCTCCTGCAATTTCTGGCTGATCTTGTCATATTCCAGCATTTCTTTTACCAACCTTGTGTTTGTCTTTTCAAGCTCTTCGGTTCTTTCAATAATCTTTTCTTCCAGGTTGGTTTTATATTCATTTAGATTTCTATTAATCTCATTATAGGAATCAAGAAGATTGTAAATGATCTTGGAACCATCTGCTCCAATCAAACTTGTATTAGTGGATTTATTTTCGCTGAGATTTTTAAAAACTTGTGGATCACCGGTGGCTTCAAATATGAGATTTATCTCTTTATCCGTGATAATTTCTTGATAATTGGTAATACATTGAATATGGTGGTTTCTGGCAAAAAGAACTCCAACAGCATTGGGATTGATATCACATACGTATTTGATTTTAGCTCCAGGAATAGCCAGTAACACTTTTAACAGCGCTAATCCACCATTTCCCACACCTATTAATGCTATGACTCCTTCATCCATATTTTCCCCCTTATTTTTAATCTAATTATATTGTACAATGAGAAAAGATTTCTTAAAATAAAAATTTACGAAAAGGAGGTTTGGATGAAAAAGATCTATATCATTGATGACGATCGAGATATCGTAGAATCAATATCAATAGTTTTAAACGCTAACGGATTCGAGGTTTCTGCGCAATATAATGATGAAAATGTAATTGAAAATGTATCACAGTACAATCCGGACTTAATTATCCTGGATGTAATGTTCCCTGAAAATAGTTCTGCAGGGTTTAATATTGCAAGAGATCTTAAAAGGAACAATAAATTAACCAATATCCCGATTATCATGCTTTCAGCAGTAAATGAACGAGGAATATATATGGGCCTGTTTACTGATAAGGATATTGATGAATCCTGGTTACCTGTAAGTAAATTCTTGGACAAACCGGTCCAGCCAAAGGAGCTAATACTACAAGTCAAATCTATGCTTAATTTGCCAGATGAATAATATTCCAGATAATTAATTAAAAAACTATAAAAAATCAACTTAAAATATCTACACAATTATTATATTTCTAGCTGTTATCATAATTAAGGGCTAGCTCTATTAAAATATATAGGCAGGTCGAAAAAGAAGTCTATTATATACTCTGTTCAACTTATAATAAGCAACATTAATAACTATGAGTTCGATAAGGTTTACTTAATGGTATATGGTACTTATTTTACTTAGTGCTCTGGCTCATAAATTCGGTGACGTATTTGCCATCATTTATGCAGTAAGTACTAATGAGTGGCAACTTTGTCCAGAATAGGCGGCAGGTTTATCCCAGAATGAATCCAATTCTGCTGGAATCTTTGATAGTATCTTTGATAAATCATCCCTTGTGAATTTCCACTCAAATGGTTTGGCTATCTGTTCATATCGTTCCTGGAATTGGAATAATCTGGATTTCACATCATCCTGGGAGGAAAAATCGTTCGGAGTTAGAACCTTTCGCTGAATGATAGAAAAGTATATTTCAACTTGATTCAACCAACTCGCATGGACTGGAAGATGTACAACAACAATATTTGACCACATTTTCTGAAGTCGTTCTACAGAAGATCCGCCACGATGAGAAGATCCATTGTCAACAATCCAAAAAACTCTTTTGGCAGAACAATAAGGTTCTTGAGTCATAACTTGATCCACGAGACGACCAAAGGGAACAATGCCGGTCTTAGGTTCACAACGTCCAAATACTTTTGCACGTCTGACATCCCATGCTGCCAGGTAATTCAATGCTCCACCACGGGTATACTCATGCTCTACTCTCATCGGCTTTCCAGAACATGGAGGAGCAGTTACATGCTTGCGAATTCTGGCCTGGATACTGGTCTTTTCATCAGCAGAGATTATATATTCATCGGAACTCAGATGCTTATCATCCCAGATTCCATGGTACAGATCCAATATACGGCCAGCTTTCTCTCTAAAATCAGGGTCACGAGGGAAAATCCAGCTTCTATGCTGCCATGGTTTGATAGCATCTTCGTTTAACCATCTCCATACAGTAGCACCACTGATACTGGCTACAATTCCCCTCTTGATGGCTTCACTAGCAATCTCATCACCACTGAAGCGGGACAAAGGAATACCACTTTCCCAGGGCAATTCACAAGCAAGAGCCTTTACCTGAACTGCCACCTGAGGGAAAAAAAACTGGCGGACGTCCTTGTCTTGCTTCATCTTCTAATCCCTCAAGTCTTCGTTCAAAAAAACGCTTTCTCCATTTGCTTGCGATCTGACGAGGCAAATCAAGTCTTCGGCCTATTTCGTCGTTCTCAATCCCTTGAGCTGCCATCAAAATAATTTTGGCACGTACAACACGATAATACGCTGACGTATATTTCCGACCTAATGATTCTAGTTCTTCTTTCTCTTTTTTCGTCAGTACAATACCATATGGACTCTTTCTCGGCATATTCCCTCCTACTTTTTGATGATAATATACCAAAATCGAGCCATTTTGTCAATAAATTATATGTCATCGTATTTATAAAATCATATACTTAGTCTCCCAAAAATAAATTCTTTGTAAAGTGTAAATCCCATATAATTGCTAAAGCATGTTTTAATCTTTTAGAGTTATGATAAAAACATGTGTAAGCTTTACCTTTATTAATTTGACACAAATATAAAATAAACCCTTTTAAAAAATATTAAATTAATATAAAATCTACTGCTAATAAATAGGATTTTGTCTTTTTATTTAAAATAATGAGAAAAATTAATAACAACTTATCAGATAAAATAAGAGATGAGATAATAAATTTCATTGAACCTGATATTTATTATTGTTATCAGTGTGGAAGATGTACGGCCGGCTGTCCTCTTGCAAATGTATATGAATATCAGCCCAATCAGATTATCCGGCTAGTTCAGGCAAATGAAATAAATTCTATATTTGATTCTAATTCTATTTATTTGTGTTTATCATGTGAAATTTGCAGCAGCAGATGTCCGCAGGGGATAGATATTGCAGCAATAATGAGTTACCTGCGTATTAAGAGTTGGGAAAACAGGAGTTTCAAAGAAAAACTCATAGCAGAATTTTATAAAGCTTTTTTAAAAATTATTGGAATTTTTGGAAGAAGTTATGAGCCTGGTCTCATTTTAAATTTAAATCTAGTGAGCGGAAAATTTTTCAATGATATGGATTTAGCTTTAAATATTTTGAGAAAGAGAAAAATAAAATTATTTCCCGAGTTTGTAAAAGACAGGAAAAAATTATCAAGGGTTGTAAAAAAATATTTGTAATTTACAAATTTCGTTGACTTTATTTTTTAATTTTATTTTATTATTTTTTTTTAAATTCTAATGAAAAAAGAGATGGAAAAATTTCAAGAAGATATTCAATTAGGAAAAATAGCCTATTTTCCAGGGTGTTCGCTGAATTCTACAGCCATGGACTTTAATGTTTCCCTGAAAAATTTATTAAAGTTTTTAAATGTAGAATTTGAAGAAATTGATGACTGGAACTGCTGCGGAACAACTCCGGCACATAATGTAAGTGAAGAGCTTTCAATTATTCTTTCTGCCAGAAATTTACTTTTAGCAAAAAAAATGGATTATGAAAATATACTCTGTCCATGTGTCTCCTGCTATTGTAGGTTATTAATAGCGTCTAAAGTCATAAATAGCAATATAGAACCGGAAAACAAAATGCAGGAGAGTAAAAGGAATTTGGTTTTGGAAGAACTGAAAAATATGGGATTTGATATAAATCAGAAACTTGATTTTCGAGTTTATTCAATAGTTCAGTTTTTGTTATTAATAAAAGAAAAGATAAGAAATAAGTACATTGAAGTAAAGGATGAAATCAATAATTCCAGGGAGATTATGCTTTTAAAGAGTTTAAAACCAGTTTGTTATTATGGGTGCGTACTTTTAAGGCCGGGTTATGTAACTAAATTTGATAATATTGAGAATCCCACCTCTATGGAGAATGTCTTAAAAGAAGTTGGCATAAAAAGTCTGAATTTTTCTTTCAAGACTGAATGCTGTGGAGCGATTTTATCTCTAACCAATAAAAATATTGTTATTGAGCTTAGTGAAAAAATTTTAAATGCAGCACAGGATTCAGGCGCTAACTGTATAATAGTTTGTTGTCCATTATGTCAGCAGAATCTGGATTTAAGACAATCACAAATAAATAAATATTATAAGTCAAATTATAAAATACCCGTATTTTATATATCTCAGATTTTAGGTCTGGCTTTAGGTTTATCTTTTAAAAATACCATGATAGATAAGCTATTTGTTAAACCAGATATTAGAATTTAAGTTTCAAGTTATTTAACAGTGCAATTAATATAAAAATATAAAATTACAAAATTATAAAAAAAATTAAAAAATATTATTTTCATCAGAGTTAGAGAAGGAAAATTAGTTGAGAATCGGTGTGTTTATATGTTACTGCGGCTCAAATATTGGTGCAACTGTTGATGTAGAAAGAGTTGCAAAAGAAGTTTTAAAATTTCCCGGGGTAGTTTTTAAGCAAACAAATTTATATACATGCTCCGAACCCGGTCAGGAGCAGATTAAGAAGGCTATCGAAGAACATAATCTTAATAGAGTGATAGTTGCCTCATGCTCTCCCCGTGTTCATGGAAATACTTTCATGAGAACTGTTGAGTCTGTTAACCTGAATCCATATCTTTTTGAGATGGCAAACATCAGGGAACATGACTCATGGATTCATGATGACAGGGAAAAAGCTACACAAAAAGCAATTGAACTGATCAGAATGGCTGTTTATAAGGTCAGAAGGCATATTGAACTCTATCCAAAATATTTTGAATTGAATAAAAATGTGCTTGTAATTGGTGGAGGAATTGCAGGAATTCAAGCAAGTCTTGATATGGCTGACGGTGGACTTAAGGTGACGCTTGTCGAGAGGGAGGCTTCTATTGGTGGCAGAATGGCTCAACTGGATAAAACTTTTCCTACGATTGATTGTTCAGCTTGCATATTATCTCCAAAAATGGTGGATGTTGGAATGCAGGAAAATATTGAACTTTTAAGTTTATCGGAAGTAATTAAAGTAGAAGGATCCATAGGTAATTTCAAGGTTACCATAAGAAAGACGCCACGATATATAAATATAAAAAACTGCACTTCTTGTGGAGATTGCGAAAAAGTCTGCCCGGTATCTTATACTAATGATTTTGAAGCAGGATTATCATTAAGAAAATCTATATCCAAGATGTTTGTTCAGGCAGTACCTTCTGCTTATTTTATAAATAAAAGGGGGAAGGCGCCCTGCAGAAGCAGCTGTCCCGCAGATGTACCGGCTCAGGGTTATATTGCTCTTATAAGAGAAAAGAAATATCTTGAAGCTTTAAAACTTCACAGAACAGAAAATCCATTTCCATCAATATGTGGAAGAGTGTGTATGCATCCTTGCGAAAAAAATTGTACAAGAAGTCTTGTAGATGATCCTATATCCATAATGGACCTAAAAAGGTTCATGGCTGATTATGAATTAAGTTTAGGTGAAATTCCATTACCGGATATGGAAGAAAGTAAGTCAGCAAAAATTGCTATTATTGGTTC
>JAHILC010000329.1 GCA_018897225.1 Actinomycetota bacterium | reverse complement strand
TTGGACAGCTTGTCTTGCGAAACGCCGAGCTTATCTCGGTATTTTTTTATATTCTTGGCTATTGTTGATAATTCGTTTGACATTGTAGTAAAGTTTTACTATACTTTAATTGCATTAACTATTCCCACCTTTTATTATTAGTATATGCAATTTTATTCATTTAATCAAAAACTATTTCGTTTTCAAGGGAGTTCCTTTGTGTCACCCGCGTATGGGTGGAGTGGGACAAGGGTGACTATAAATTATAATAGCCCCACCCCCGAAAAAAAATCGGGCGAAGCCCGAAAGCAAGCGGGCAAAAAGAAAAAGGGGTGTGGGAAAAATGAATTTTTGCCCGCTTGCCAGTTCACCGAAGTAGAGCGTATGCGAGGCGGTTACCGCTTCAAATTCAATTTGGTGGAGATGAGCGGATTCGAACCGCCGACCTCTTGTCTGCCAGACAAGCGTTCTCCCACTGAACTACATCCCCGTATTATTAAACTATTCAAGCCAATATCAAGTAAAGGCTGGATTTTTAAATTATACCATATACGTAAGCCTAATCTAATATTTCAGAAATTTTAAACCAGTACGCAAACATTTCTTTTTCAAATTTTGGATAGTCTTTATATTTCTGAGAAATTATTTCCCAAAACTTTCTGTTATGTTTTCTTTCAAAAACATGAACTACCTCATGGAATATTACATACTCTATTAAATATTCGGGTAAATATTTCATAGAAATATTAGCAGTTAAATCTTTCAATATGCTTAAGCTTGCCCACTTTGTTCGCATTTTTCTAAAATAAATATTATTTATTTCGACTTTCATCTCATGGGTTAATTCTTTTGCAAGACTGAACGTAAGCTCTTTGAATGTTTCGGTTGTTCTTTCGATTAAATCTTTTCCTTCTGCATTACTTAAGCAATCTTCTATAAAGCTAATCTTTTTTACGATCCAACTATTATGCTTGTTTAAAATTAATTCAGGTTTGTAACCAAATGGGAGAATGAGAAAAAGCCTGCCAGTTCTAAATTCAAGTCTTGGATATCTGATAGATCTATAATAAACTTCATATTTAAAATTATATGGTTCCATAATTTTTCACTCGTTTCATAATTTTTACAAATAATTCATCCATTTTTTCCAAAGTTATGCCATATTTCCTCTTAAGTCCTCTTACAAATTTCCTGACTTCCTTTTCCATATTTTTCTCCTCAGTTGGTTGATTATACCAGTCTGGAAACATATAATTTTGGAGTATCTCTGAAATACTTTTTACTTCAGACAATAATTCATTATCTTGAAATTTACTCTTTTCATCTTTGCCAAATTCATTTTCAAGTACCAGTAATATTGAATATTCAAGTTTAGATAAATTTAACGATCTTTGTCTTTCAGAGAGTCGCTCAATTTCTTTAATTATTTCTATGCCATCCAAGTAAATATTTTCATAATTCTGTGTTTTTTCTTTCCAGTTCTTAAGTAGCCTCTGAACCTTATCGACTATAGATTAGGTTATATTATTATCACCCATATAAGAAGTTTTCCAATCTTTCGGAATATTATTTATACTTGTCATAATAATTTCTAATAAATATTATTTTTCTAATCATGAACCTTATCGTGAACTTAACCATGAACCTATATAAAAAAGTTAAATTTTAAATAAAAATAAATTCTTCATAAAACCCTGTTGCCTCGTCTAAAAATCTAAAGGAAATAGAAAACTTGACAAAAAACCTATGTTATATAAAATAATATTAGAATCAGTAAAGAGCAATGAAAAATGGGAAGGCGTTAGACAAAGAATTTTGGATTATGTCTTTGAAGAGAGAATATTTAGGCCAGAGCTAGTTAATAGGTTTGATGCAGCCGTTGTGTTTACTCCGTTAAGCAAACAGAATCTTTTAGATATTGCTCAGTTGATGTTTAATTCTTTGAAGAAGAATTTAAAAGAAAAAGGCATTGAACTTATTGTCACAGAAGAACTTAAAGAAAAAATAGTAGAACTTGGTTATAATCCTATATTCGGCGCCAGAGAAATGAGAAGGGTTATTCAAGACAAAGTAGAGAATAATTTAGCCTCTGCTTTTTTATCAGACGAGTTACCCCGCGGATGCAAAGTTCAAATAGACCCCAAAGATTTTAGTTTAATTATCACTTAATTTTTGTTAGGCCCGGCCTAACACAAAAACGGTCTACCACAAAAAGACCTCACCTTGGCGGGGTTTTTGTTTAGGTGTGGAAAAGGTGTGAATATGTAAGGGTTGACCTAACCCCTTAATATAAGGTATAAAGGAGATGTAGTGGATAACTGTGGAAAAAGGTGGGAAAACTATAGTAAACGGGGGATAACTCAAATTATTAAACAAATTTCATGTTCATAGGAGAATACCAACATTCAATAGATATAAAGAAGAGATTATCCTTACCAGC
>JAHILC010000328.1 GCA_018897225.1 Actinomycetota bacterium | reverse complement strand
TTTTTTAATAAATATAAATTAGATTTTAATTAAAGGAAAGGATAAAAAGAAGCTCAATGAAACAGTTATTTGAAAAAACGAAGATTAATCAGATGGAACTTAAAAATAGGTTTGTCCGTAGTGCTACCTGGGAAGGATTAGCAAACACAGATGGTTCATGCAGTAAAGAAATTATTGATATGATGATAGAGTTGTCCAAAGGTCAGGTAGGATTAATTATCAGTAGCCATGCATACATTAATCCAACTGGGCAATCGCACATTAGGCAATTAGGTATCTATAATGACTATCTCATAGATAGTTATAAAAGCATGATTGAAATGGTTCACCATGAAGGAAGCAAGATCATTTTACAGATTAATCATGGAGGGGGTCGAGCTATGGGTCAATTAAAAGATACCAGGTCATTCGGTCCTTCCTCTTTAGAAATTAAGGATTATAGCTGTAGAGAAATGACTGTAAGTGAGATAGTTCAAACCATTGAAGATTTTAAAAAAGCTGCAGTAAGGGCAAACAATTCAGGTTTTGACGGTATTCAACTTCATGGGGCTCATGGTTTTTTGCTGAGTGAGTTTCTTTCTCCCTTTTTTAACAGAAGAAAAGATCATTATGGAGGAAGTATTGAAAACCGAGCTCGTATTATTTTGGAAATTCTTCAAGCGATCAGGTCGGAATTAGGTCGACAATTTACTATTATTATTAAACTGAATTCGGATGATTTTATAAAGAATGGATTTACTCCGATTGAAATGGTACAGGTATCAGCATTACTTGAAAAAGCAGGCATGGATGCAATTGAGTTAAGCGGAGGAACAGCATTGAGTGTAAGCAAATATTCTTCCGAAAGAGTCAGTAAAGGTGATTTCCAAGAAGATGAAGTGTACTATCGTGAGGCCGCCAAATTGTATAAAAAAGAAATAAATGTCCCTTTGATATTAGTAGGCGGAATCCGGTCTTACGAGGTAGCTAAAGACTTGATAGAACAAGGGAAGACAGACTATATTGCCCTGAGCCGCCCTTTTATCAGAGAACCAGGCTTAATCAAACGGTGGCAAAAAGGTGATACCAGAAGAGCTACCTGCATTTCTTGCAGTCAATGCTTTATTCCGACGAGGGCAGGAGAGGGCTTGTATTGCGTGGTAGATAAGTAGGGTGATCATAGAGGTATTTTTATTCCAAGTAGATTATCAATACATTTCAAATTGAGTATAGAATAATCCAATAATATTTAAGGATGAATAATCGAATTTCATATTCTCAATGGATAATTTAACTGAAAAGTTCTGAACGTGTCCAATAGGGGGAGCTTGCTAATTCCAGCCCTTTGGCCTTTTGCTGAAGGGCTTTTTTGTTTCCTGTAACTTTTCTTTTCATTTTTTGTATAATATAATAAAAGCAACAAAGCAGTTATTTTATGGACAGAACAGCAACCCCAATAAGCTAAAGGAAAAGTGTTAAAATGGATAGTGAAAAAGCAAAAATGATTTCAGGAAAGCCTTATAAGGCTTTTGACGATGTGTTATTAAAAGAAAGACAATACGCCAAAGAGCAAGTTTTTAATTTTAATTCCTTTCGTCCTAATGAGATTGCTAAACGAAACGAAGTGTTAAAAAAGCTACTTGGTAAAACAAAAAGCACATTCTTAATAGAACCGCCATTTCGTTGTGATTACGGTTATAATATTGAGATAGGAGAAAATTTCTATTCAAACTACAACTTGATAATTTTAGATTGTGAAAAAGTAATAATTGGAGATAATGTTTTGATTGGACCGAATGTAAGTATTTATACTGCCGGACATCCATTGCATTATGAAAAAAGAAATCAAGAATATGAATACGCTTTCCCTATAAGTATCGGAAATAGTGTTTGGATTGGTGGAAATGTAGTAATTAACCCGGGAATAATTATTGGAGATAATTCTGTAATTGGTTCAGGAAGTGTTATTATAAAAGATATTCCAAGCGATGTGATTGCCATTGGTAATCCTTGTAAAGTTTTGAGAGAAATATCGGAAGATGATAAGTTGTATTAT
>JAHILC010000327.1 GCA_018897225.1 Actinomycetota bacterium | reverse complement strand
ACCCGCAATAGAAAGAATTAATAAAAGTAAAAAAGCAGCAGAAAGATTCTTTTTAACTAAGGATTACGTGGAAGCAACAAATATCCTTCTTTATTTTCCTTTCAGAAGTGAGATTGACACTACAATAATAATAAGAAAAGCCCTCCAAGACTGTAAAAAAATTATACTGCCGAGAGTTTGGCATAAAAATCTGGAGCTTTATTTTATCGAAAATTATAAACATCAACTTAAAAAGAGCAATTACGGTATCATGGAACCTGTGCCAGAGCTTTGCAAGCCTGCAGAAATCTCTGACATAGATCTGGCAATAGTGCCGGGTGTTTGTTTTGATAAAAATCTTAACAGGCTTGGCTATGGAGGAGGATTTTATGATAAGCTGCTTACACTACTAAATAATAATGTAAAAAAAATAGCTTTGTGCTTTGAAATGCAAATGCTGCCTGAAATTCCAGTATTAAGTCATGACATAAAAATAGATGAGATAATAACAGAATCAAATATCTATGGTGTAAAGACTAACATAGCTATTCTCCTACCTGCTTACAATGAAGGAAAATATATCAAAGATGTATTATCAGAGTGTCTGCGGTACAGGCTTGATTTAATAATCATAGACGATGGTTCTACTGATAATACTATTGAAATTATTGAAAAATTTCCAAAACCTGTTGAACCCAAAATAATATTGATCAGACATCAGTTAAATAAAGGAAAAGGTGAAGCATTAAAAACAGGATTTGCCTTCGCAGCTAAAAATAGTTATTCGGGAATTATAACACTGGATGCAGATGGCCAGCATAAAGTAAGTGAAGTTGAAGATTTTATAAGAATGGCTGAAAATGAAAACCCCGATATAATTGTTGGGAGCAGATTTAAAAATACTAAAGGTATGCCTTTTATAAGACTGGCTACGAATTTTTTTACTTCATGGCTCATTTCTGCAATAGCTGGCAAGAAAATAGATGACGTACAATCAGGATTTAGATATGTAAGTTTAAGAGCTTTAAAAAATATAAATCTTGAAACAAAAAATTTTGATACAGAACCCGAAATGCTCCTGAAAGCCAGCTGGCTTAATTATATAATTAAAAACATTCCCATAAGCACAATTTATCACAAGGACTTCGTAAGCCATGTTAACCCAATAAAAGACACCATTAAATTTTTCAAATTAGTCTTTAGGAGCTTAAAATGGAAAAAAAGTTTTAAACGCTCCCATACCACACTTTAAAAGCTTCAAAAGCTTCTTTTATTTGTCTGTTAAAAACAAGTAATAAAATAATTAATACAAGAAATAAAATAATTATAATAGCTGTCTTCTCAAGAATAGTAAGCTTAAATTTTTTTCCATCATTTGATGGCATCTTCTTTGCTCCTGCTGACAATAAAATCATCCAAATTTTTTGCAGGAATTCTCCATGAACTTTTACCTTCTCTGATTTTAAATCCCTTCAATTTACCCGACTTGAGCAGTAACCAAATATTATCTACAGAAAGCTGTAAAATTCTTGAAACTTGTTCTGCTGTGTACACAACAGGTACCGGAAAATCATATTCTGGTATAGCCTTACCCGAAAGGTTTTCAAGAAATCTTTCCAGTCCGTCTTCTGTAATCCTTATTGACTTGCCAAGCCTGACAGAATGGATTTTTTTTAAAAGAACCATCCTGATTAATTCCTGCTCGCTAATGCCTGCAAATTCAGATAACTGACTTATTGTATATAACTTTTCTTTTTTTTCCTTTATCATAGCATCTGCTTATCAAATTATTTGACTGGCAAGGTTTAAAATTTTAGATTGCAAATCTACAATTTTTAAATTTCTCTTACCATATTTTAAATAACAAATTTCTTTTTCACAAATATGAGGAATTTGCTCAAAAATAGGAATATCTAACAATGATTTCAAATCTTTGATGCTGTAATTCTGTTCTCTTGCCATATTGTTTACGACTATTCCTTTTTTCTGATACTGGGGAAGCAACCTTTTAAACTCATTCGCTCTAATTATAGTCCCGGAATTTGGATTTAGCACCAGTAAAGAAATAGTCGATAAATTTAACATCTCAATACAAATATTATCAAACCTGAAAGGTATATCGGCGATAATAAAATTATAATTATTCCTTCCAAGATAGATAAGACAG
Source organism: Actinomycetota bacterium (assembly GCA_018897225.1). Classification (GTDB taxonomy): domain Bacteria; phylum Actinomycetota; class Humimicrobiia; order Humimicrobiales; family Humimicrobiaceae; genus JAHILC01. The sequence goes on along the minus strand of JAHILC010000327.1, from coordinate 9,562 downwards.
CCCAGCATATCTACATCAAACTTATCACTCTGATGTAAGGTTAAAGGAGGTTGAAGTATATCAATATTTAAACTGCTTAGACTTACAACAGATTCTGCAAGAGCTTCATAGCCTTGACTGATTTTTTCTATGAATAAACTTAAATTGGGAATTACGGGCAAGTTTAAGCATGAGGTTAAATCTGAAGGACCTTGCGCAAAATTTAAATCAATCAGTAGAATCTTTATATTTTTAAGATTTTTTAAATACCAGGCAAAATTAAAAGCCAGGCTGGTCTTGCCGGCTCCACCCTGCACTGAAAAAAATGAAATGACCTGTTGATTAATAAACTTAATCTCCCTGGAGTCACTTACTTTTATTTCATTTTCCATGTTATCTATTATTCTGAGGACTTTGTCCAAATCTTCGATTTTATTGAAATCATTAATAAATAAATTACCTCTTGCGACATTAGTTCTTTCTGTCCCTGTGACTATTACCTCACAATTTGTATTATTATTAATATAATGAACAGCATTCTTGAAATCTTCTAAGTCTGAGGATATTATCAGATAAGATGGCATGAATTCTTCAGTATAGTGCCGCAAAAGCTTAAGATCGTCCAGGCAAACGATGGAATACTTACTATCGGTAATGTTGTTTACATTATCAATTAAGTTCTTATTTTTAGTTGCAAGAAGTATTGTTTTCAATTTTTTGCAGAATTCGGCTTGACAATTAATTTAATAATTTTTGTCTTCATCAGTCCTGAAGAAATTTTCAATTATATCAGGATTAGCTATGTCTATTTTTTTCCTCTGCCTTTTTAAGCCAGGATCCTGCTGGTTTTCCGCATCTGGATTTTCATCCCCTGCTGTCTCTTTTTCTTCGCCAGCAGAATATTTGCCTTCATCAAAATAGGATACGTTATTTGCTTTATTCTCTGTAGTATCAGCAGGTGAAGGCTCAAAAGGAGCAGGGGATAGGGGCTCTGCCGGCAAAGCATCGTTATACTGGGAATAATTTTCTTCAACCGCAGGCGCTTCTATCTGACGATCTTCGGTTTCAGCCTTTTCTATGAGCTGGCCGACATCATCCAGTATTCTTCTAATCTTACCTTTAAGCTCCTCGTATTTGCTCTGGAGAATTATCAGGCTTTCCTCAAGCTGAAGCTTTTTAACCTGAGCATCACTTAGCGACCTTTCTTCTTCCGATTTTCGCCTTTCAATAATTTCTTCAGCTTCTTTTTTTGCCTGGCTTTTAATTTCTTCAGCAACTTTGTGAGCAGAAACTAAAGCATCCTGAATTATTTTTTTAATATCAGTTTCTTCTTCATTGCTTTCAAATTTAAGCTTATCAAGGCTTTCCTGCAGCTCCTTGTTTTTTCTTATTAACCTGTCAAATTCAACTGAAACGATATCTAAAAATTTATCAACCTCTTCTGGTTTATACCCTTTAAAAACTATATGAAATTCTTTTTTTCTTATAAATTCAGCATTTTTGTCCATTTTTCCTCCTATACTAATAAAATATAAAAATATTAATAATTATTAAATTTTAAAACTGGCCCTTTCCTCTTTCCAAAGTGTCCTGAAGTTCTTTCGACCTTTTTATTGCGCTTTCAACTGATTCCAGCACAATCTTTTCCAGACCATTTTCAATAAATTTGTTTAAAGCTATCTCTGTTGTTCCACCTGGAGAAGCGACCATCTTTATTAAATGGTCCGCACTCATTTCAAATTTTTGCATCATTTCACCTGCTCCGACCATAGTATTGATTGCGAGCATCTCTGCAGTTGTCTGGTTTAAACCGTTCTTTACCGCAGCTTTAATCAAATATTTACAAAAAAGAAAAAAGTAGGCTGGTCCACTTCCGCTAACTGCTGTAATCGTGTCTTGAAATTTCTCATCTATGACGATGAAATTCCCTAAGCTGCCCATGATTTTTTTAGCAAATTCAACATCTTCTCCAGTCGCATAAATTCCTTTGCTAATCGCTGCCATGCCTTTTTTAACTATAGCCGGTGTATTTGGCATGATCCTAATGACAGGTGCACTGGATTTCAATTTATGCGCAATATAATTTGCTGAAACCCCTGCAGCAATACTTATAATGACATTTCGTTTATAATCAAAACAGGTTTTTAATTTGTCAAGCAAGCTGCTTATATCCTGTGGTTTTACTGAGATTAAAATGTATTCGGAATTTTTAACAAGGGACTGGAGGCTATCAGCAAATAATATATGATATTTTCCACTTATATATTCTTTTCTTTCTTGATTTATTTCAAAAGCAAATATTTCAACTGATTTTAAAAATTTAGAGTCAAGTATACCTTTTAATATAGCCTCAGCCATATTACCACAACCTATTATTCCCAACTTATATGTAAATGCTTTCAAATATAACTGCCTCCGGATTATATAATTTTACTTTTTTTCAACTTAATAAATACCCCCCTATTAGACTATAACTGGTTATAAAGACCTTTTTCTCTTAATATTTCCTTTTCGTTAGAAGTAACAAGTGTATTCTGTGGGGTTATTAAGAACACCCTATCGGCAACTTTCCTTATACTGCCACCAAGTGCATAGGTTAGACCGCTGCAAAAATCAATTATCCTCTTTGAGAGATCCTGATTTGTATTCTGAAGATTAATTATTACAGGTATGTTTTCCTTAAAATCATCACCAATCATTTGCACTTCTTCAAATTCGTGAGGTTCTGCAATAGCAACTCTGGACTTCTTGCTATCCTTAAGTTTCTCCAGTGAAAGCAGCTTTCTTGAAGTTCTTAAGCTTCCCAAATTCCTTCTTGAGGATTCATCTTTATAAAAACTTGATCCCACCCTTGGGTCTTCTTTTTTCCTGGTTTCATCCTGATAATCATCATAGCCATCTTTCGCAAGATGTATATCTTTTTGGCTGTAATCATTAACATCAATATCCGGGCTATCTTCTTCCGCTAAACCTAAAAACGATAAGGTTCTTTTGAAAAATCTACTCATTTTGCCTCCTTTATTGTATCTTTTACTTCAAATATTGCTATATTGTTTTATATTTTCAGTTCTATATTTATATAAAAATAGAAGAACCAACCCTTATCATGGTAGCGCCTTCTTCTATCGCGATTTTAAAATCATTGCTCATGCCCATAGAGAGCTCTTTCATATTTAAAGATTTAAACTTTTCATTAAAAGTTTCCATTAAAATTCTCAATTTTTTGAATATTATTCTTATAAAATCAAAATCGTCAGTTAGCGGCGCCATAGTCATAAGACCTGCTATTTTTATGCTGCTGAATTCTTTTGCACCCGTTATAAAATCTTCAAGATTTTCAGGATAAATTCCAAACTTGCAGTCTTCTCCGGAAATATTTATTTCAATCAGTACTTTTTGAACTTTATTGTTTTTATTTGCTTCTTCATTTATCTTTTCCAGAGTACTTAAGCTATCAATTGAATGAATATATTCCACAAGCGGAACGACTATTTTTACTTTTCTGCTCTGCAGATGGCCTATAAAATGCCATATTGCATCATCACCTATGACATCGTATTTTTTTAAAAGCTCTTCAGCCCTGTTTTCACCAAAATGACTTATACCAAGCTCCAGTACTTGTTTCAGCTGTTCTCCATCTGCATATTTGGAAGCAGCCACTATCAGAATATCATCAGGATTTCTCCCTGAAAGCTTGCAGACCTGGCCAATCTCGTTTTTTAATTTTTCAACATTTCTTATATATGTATCTTTTTTTAAGTCAGTAATCATTTTTTTTAAATATTTATCTATAATTACTTATAATTATCCTTCTTTATTTTTTCTTAAGAAGGTTGGGATATCCAGATAATCATCTTCCTCTATTGATTTGAAGTCTTCGGGAAGCAATTTTCCAGTACGGGTTTCCCTTTTTTCCGGTTCAGAAAATATACTTTTTGAAGTTTCTGCCGGTTCATATTTTTTTACGGGTTCTTTCTTAATAGTGATTTCTTCGCCCAGTATCTGTCTTTCAAAAGATTTCTCTTTAAATCCGGTAGCAATTATTGTGACCTTAATCTTGTCATTCATACTTTCATCTATTACTGCTCCAAATATAATGTTTGAATCTGGACTGGCTGCATTCCTGATAACTTCCGCAGCTTCATTAACTTCGAAAAGCTTTAGATCTGGTCCTCCTGAAATATTCAATAAAATCCCCTGAGCGCCTTCTATCGAGTTTTCAATAAGCGGATTCTTAATCGCAAGCTGTGCAGCTTTAATAGCTCTGCTGTCACCTGATGCAACTCCGTCTCCTAAAATAGCAGTACCTGCATCTTTAATTATTGACTTGATGTCCGCGAAATCCAGGTTTATAAGGCCTGGAAGCGTAATTAAATCAGTAACTCCTCTTACTCCTGCTTTTAAAACATTATCGGCAAGCCTGAAAGCATTGAGCAATGTCATATTTTCATCAGCAATTTCAAGAAGCCTGTCATTCGGAATTACAATTAGTGTGTCTACTTTGCCTTTAAGATTTTTAATTCCTTCTTCTGCCTGAAGCATTCTCTTACGTCCTTCAAAAGTAAATGGCTTTGTAACTACTGCAACAGTAAGACATCCGTTTTCTTTTGCAACAGCAGCAATAATTGGAGTTGATCCTGTGCCGGTACCACCACCTTCACCGCAGGTAATAAAAACCATGTCTGAATCTTTTACAATTTCTTTAATGACATCAATCGATTTCTCTGCAGCTATTCTTCCGGTTTCAGGATTTGACCCAGCCCCAAGCCCGGATTCACCAATAAGCACTTTTTTATCTGCATTGGACATCATTAAGGCCTGTGCGTCGGTATTTACTGCAATAAACTCACACCCCGTAATGTTGTCTTCCATCATCCTGTTAACAGCATTACTGCCTCCACCACCTATGCCAATAACGCTTATGACTGCGTAATAACTCTTCCCAAACTCATCTTTCAAATCAAACCTCCTAATCTATTTTTTCATTCTTCAGCATTTTAGTTATGAATTCCCTAAATTTAGCAATTATTCCCTTACTTCTCTGCCTCTTGTCATCAATCTGTCCTAAATCCATAAAATTCCTTATCTGGTAAGCATATTTCAAAAGACCAATCGCTGTTGAATACATAGGATTGCTGACTGCTTCTGACAACCCCTCCACCTCTATTGGAATTCCAATCCTAACGGGCATGTCAAAAATGGAACTTGCAAGACCAGCTATGCCCTTCAGCTGCGCAGTACCGCCAGTCAAGATAACCCCACAAGGAATTGAATGATTATAGCCATAGGCTTCCATCTTTTCCTTAATAAGAGTAAGCATTTCCTTAACTCTTGCATTTACAATGCTGTAAAGCCTAATATTTAATGTTGTCTTATTCCTGTCAAGCTTTATATCGCCCATATTTACCCTGTTCAAAGTCTCGTAGAAATTGTAATCGACATTTGAAAATTTCTTCTTTATCTCCTCAGCCTTGGCAAATGGGATATTTAACCCTATCGATATATCATTGGTTATGAGATCCCCGCCAACTGGCAAGCAGTATGTAAACACCATTTTTTTATTCTTATAGACAGCAACATCAGTTGTTCCGCCACCTATATCAAGCATTATTGCACCGCTTTCCTTCTCTTCAGGTGTTAGTACCGCTTCACTGGAAGCAAGCGCCTCGAGTATTATGTCTTCTATCTCAATATTTGCCCCCTTAACACAGTTTATAACATTTTTTAGCAGTGAAGAAGCGCCGTATATGACAAGTAATTCTACACCCAGTTTATCAGTTGATAGACCGATTGGATCCATTATGTCCTTTTCATCATCAACTGAAAATTGTTTTATAAGAGTATGGATTATAGTATTATCGATGGGCTGGTTAACCCTGTTTGCAATTGATATAAGCTTGTCTACATCTGATTTTCTTACAATTTTTCCTGGCGAATTGATACTGATTTCAGTCCAGTTATTTGTATAAGAGATATGCTTGCCCGTAACACCAATATAGGCATTATCTATGAATAAATTAGTGGCTTTTTCAGCAATTCCAATTGAATTAAGAATGGATTTTGTAGCTTCATTTATATCTACTATCAAACCTTTTTTTATGCCCTTACATTCCGAAGTTCCAAAACCCTTTATTTCCAATACATTGTTTTTCTTAATCAGCCCTATAAAAGTGCTAACTTTAGTTGTGCCAATATCAATTGCGGCAATATATTCTTCTTTTGCTGGCAATCCAACCTCCAACTCTTTTTCTCATTTTATTATTATATTGTCAATATTTCTTATATCTATGACACTATAATAATTATTACTTTCAGACAATTGGTTTAAGACTTGTTTCAGTATCGAATTTTTTTCAACTATGCTGTCGTCATTACCAAAAATAATACTCTTGCCCTTTTTTGTTAAAAATAATATATCTGCTGAAAAATTATCATCTATGACAGCTTCTTTTATTTCTTCCCTAACTTCAAGATCTAAAGCCTCATAAATCTCACCGCAACTTAAAATATTTTTTTTAGCTACTTTTTCTCCTATTTCAGGAGAATATTTAAGAGCATTTCTAACAAGTATAAAGTCCTTGTAATCCTCAATACCTTTATCTCCAAGCTTTAGTAAAACTATGCCTTCTTCATCTACTAGATAATAGTGACCGCCAGCAAGAATTCTAATAAAAGGTTTTCTTTCAACAACTTCAATTATAATACTATTGGGAAAAACTTTTTTTAAACTAATACTTTTAAGCCAGGTAAGATTTGTTATTAATTTTTCTTCGACGGCTTTTTTGTCTATTTCAAATATATTTGTGCCTATAGCAATATCTGTTTCTTTTTTTAATATATCCTCAGTATAATGATTATTATTTTTAAATATTATACTACTAATTTTAAAATAACTGCTGTTATAAAAATAATTAAATCCCCAAATAAGTCCTGCAAAAACTATAACAAGAAAAAAAACCTTTATGAATACAATAAATTTCCTTTTAAATACCCTTCTTTTTCTACCAGTTAAAATTTTATTATATTTCTTTTCAGCAATTTCCATATTTTATAACTTCAGGCTTGCATAGTTTAATATTATTTCAACAAGCAAATCATAACTTATCCCGCATGCGCGAGCAGCTTTTGGAACCAGGCTCGTAGGAGTCATCCCTGGAATTGTATTTGCTTCCAGCGCATACACTTTTTTATCATCACCCATAATGAAATCAATTCTTGCATATCCGCTGCAATCCAGGGCCTCGAAGCAATGCTCAGCAATTTCAGAAATTTTATAAGATATTTCAGTATCAAGTTTCGCAGGAACTATATAATCCGTAAACCCGGCAGTATATTTAGCCTGGTAATCATAGAAACCACTTTTTGGTTTTATCTCAATTATTGGCAGAGATATAGGTTCATCTCCGATAATGCTTACTGTTAGGAGTTTTCCGGAAATAAATTTTTCTATAAGCGCTTTACGATCATAAATCAATGCTGTCCTTAGAGCTTCTTCAAGCTTTTCCTCTTCACTTACTATAGTTACACCTATGGTTGAACCTCCCATGTTTGGCTTTACTATAACAGGATATCCGATCTTGCTAAGGACATCAGATTTTATCTTTTCCATGCTTAAAAATGATTTGCTGCTGACTTCTTCATAATCTGGGGTTAGTATATTTTCATTGCAAAAAATTTTTTTCGAAAAAATCTTATCCATCGCAATTGCACTTGCAAGAACACCAGAACCAGTGTATGGTATTTTAAGAAGCTCGAGCAAACCTTGTACTGTTCCATCCTCACCGTATTTCCCGTGAAGAGCAATAAATACAATATCAATAGACTTAAATATATCCATTGGATAATTTTTAAAATCAATAAAGCTGGTATTATATCCCGATCTTAAAAGAGACTGGTAAATACCTTTGCCCGTAGACAAAGAAACCTCTCTTTCAGCAGAAGTGCCGCCTGCGATTACTCCAATTTTTATGCTGCTTTTACTAGTCCCGATTTGCAAGTTTTTAAATTTTTCCAACAAGTTTTTTTCCATTTAAAACCCTATCATGCTGACTTCATATTCCAGTTCCTTATTAAAACCGCTTTTTACAAAATATTTTATAATTTTCGATAAAATTAATAAATCTTTTGATGATGCATTTGAGTGATTCTCCAGGAAATTTGCATGCTTGTTTGATATTCTTGCTCCACCATAAGAGAAATTTTTAAGACCGCATTTATCTATCATCTCTCCAGTCTTTAAATGGCAGCCTTTAATATTTTTAAAAAAGCAGCCTGCATTTTTTGAGTTAAGCGGTTGTTTAGCTTTCTTGATTTTTATATTTTCCCTGATCTTTTTAAAAATCAACTCTCTGTCTTCCTTTTCACCTTGCAGGATAATATCTGTCAATACTGCTAAATCAGCGACATGGAAAGATCTGTACTGGGAAGCATTTTTAATTTCAATAGTTTTATCTTCAACCTTATTTTTATTAACTGCAAAATACCTGATTTCTTGAAGGGAATCATTTAAGAAGTTATCGTTTCCTCCGCTGTTTCCCATTACAGCGCCGCCTACTGTTCCGGGAATTCCTGCCAGGAAAGAAAAGTCATAACCATGTCTGGCACAATCAACAATAAATCTCTGCAGGTTGCAGGCTGCGCCTGCGATTATTTTCGGAGCTTTCGCGAATCGGAGATAATTAAACTCTTTTCCAAGTTTTAAGACTGCAATGTTTAGAAAACCGTCATTAAATAATATATTAGTACCACTGGCTATTACGATAAATTTTACAGAATTTTCTGTTAATTTTGTAACAGTATCCAGCAAGGATTTTCTATTTTCAATCTTTAAAAAGTAAAGGCATTTGCCTCCCGTTCCAATAGATGTAAGACTTGACACGTCAAAATTTAAAACCATGTTTTCTTGAAAATTTTTATCGAACATTTCTTTTTTAATCATTAAATTATTTAATTTTTTAATAAATCATCCGTAACTCTGGTTATGTCTCCCGCACCCATCAGGAGAACTATATCGCCTTTTCGTATGTTTGCATCCAGGTAATCTTTCACATCAGGCAATTTGGGAATATAGGCTATTTTTTTATTAAAACCTTCTTCGATCAAGCTATCAACCAGCAATTTTCCTGTAACTCCCGGTATTGGCTGCTCGTCTGAACCAAAGACATCCGTTATTACCAGAATATCGGTGTAGGTAAAGCTCTGGCTGAATTTGTCGTGCAAAATTGCGAGCCTTGTATACCTATGCGGTTGAAATACCGTTATAATTCTCTCTTTCTTTTCAAGAGCTGCTGCCTCAAGTGTTGCCTTAACTTCTGTTGGATGATGGGCATAATCATCAAAAATGGCAGCTCCGGATTTTTCACCCCTTTTTTCAAATCTTCTCTTTACACCTGTAAAATACTGCAAAATGCTTATTGCTTTTTTCGTATCAAGTCCCAATCCGAAGCATACTGAAAGCGCTGCAAGACTATTTTTTATATTATGATGCCCCAGGACACTCAATTTTACTGCCATCTTGTTTAAACTGCCGCTGCTTTTAAAAACTAAATCATAACTTGATGCAAAATTTGAAAGCTTGATATTT
>JAHILC010000326.1 GCA_018897225.1 Actinomycetota bacterium | reverse complement strand
GACTAAAAGGAATTGTAGTGTTAGGAGCTGTCACCCTTATAATTGGTTTTTTAAGATAAGAAAATGCTTCTTCTGCTACTATTGCAGATATTTCAGCTGCGAAACCACATGTTCTATAAGCTTCCTGGACTATAACAAGCTTACCTGTTTTTTTCACTGAATCTATAATTGTTTTTGTATCCAGCGGAACTAGTGTACGTATATCAATAACGTCTACAGATATACCGTGTTTTGCAAGTTCAGCTGCTGCCTGTACTGATCTTGGTACCATTTGTGACCAAGAAACTATTGTCGCATCTGAACCCTTGCTTATAAGTTTTGCTTCTCCCAAAGGTATAGAGTATTCTTCTTCTGGACAATCACCCTTCGCACTATAAATAGCTTTACCTTCTAAAAATATGACAGGATTATCATCTCTTATTGAGCTAATTAAAAGTCCTTTTGCATCGTAGGCATTAGATGGCAGTACCACTTTTAGCCCTGGTATATGTGCCACCAAAGCTTCAAGTGACTGGCTGTGCTGGGCTGCACCGGAAACACCAGCTCCACCTGCAACTCGCACCACCATTGGTATTTTAGCTTTCCCACCAAACATATATCTCATTTTTGCTGCTTGGTTTGCAATTTCATCCATGCAAATTGTAAGAAAATCACCCATCATTAATTCAATAATAGGACGATAACCCACTGCTGCCGAACCTACAGCTAGACCTGCAATTGCAGTTTCGGAAATTGGAGTGTCTACTATTCTATCAGGTCCAAACTCTTCAAACATTCCTTGTGTTACACCCTGAGCTCCACCCATAATACCTATATCTTCTCCAGCAAGAAACACGGTTTTATCTTTCCGCATTTCCTGGCTCATTGCCTCTCTAATTGCTGCTGACATAGTAATTTGTCTCATAACTTATCCTCCATTTCAAAATTAATTTTAATATTTAAATTATTCAAACATAACAAGCTTTAAAAAGTAAAACAAAAATATACTTTTATATTTTAGGCAAAAACATCAGTGTATAGGTCTTCTGGGTCAGGTTTGGGACTCTGTTTTGCAAATTCAACTGCACTATTAATTGCTTCAATTTCTTTATCTTGTATGTTTTTAATCTCAGATTTTGAAGCTATGCCTTTTTTAATAATTATATCTTCAAATCTTTCTATTGGGTCTTTCTCTAGCCAAGCTTTACATTCTGCAGGATTTCTATAATTATCGGGGTCGCCTTGCCAGTGTCCGCATTGTCTCCATGTTTTAGCTTCAATTAAAATCGGGCCGCCACCAGATCTAGCATGTTCAACTGCTGCCCTTGTTGTATGATACACGGCTAAAACATCATTACCGTCAATCTTGATTCCTGGAATCCCATAAGAAGTTGCTCTGATTGAAATATCAGATATGTTCATAGTTTCCCTTACGCAACCAGATATACCATAAAGATTATTTTCACAAACAAAAATAACAGGTAACTTTAAAATAGAAGCCATGTTTATAGATTCATGAAATGTGCCACGGTTTGATGCACCATCACCAAAGAAGCAAGCACAGACTTGACCATTACCTCTCATCTTTGAAGCAAATCCTACGCCTGTAGCTATAGGAAGTCCTGCACCCACTATTCCATTTGATCCTATAATTCCAAGGGATAGATCACATATATGCATAGAGCCACCCTTCCCTTTACAATAACCAGTTTTTTTAGCAAATAATTCTGCCATCATCAATTTCACATCTCCACCCCTAGCTATTAAATGACCATGCCCCCTGTGTGTGCTGGTTATATAATCATCTTTGCCGAGAGCTGAACATACTCCAGTAGCGACTGCTTCCTCACCAATATAAAGATGAACAAACCCTGGAATTAATCCCGCAGCATACCATTTTTCAGTAGCTTCTTCAAACTTCCTTATCCTATACATTGTTCCATACATCGCCAATAACATTTCCTTACTTTCATTCATTTTAATTAAACTCCCCCTTTTTATTAATTACATTTTTTACTTTACTTCGAATAATATTTATTCGTCAATAACTCCAAAAACTGGACTCGATTAACTAAGTTGAAACCGGCTAATGAAACTTCATTTTAATATTTAATTAATTTTCGTTTATAAAACTATTCTTTATTTTTTAGTTAAGTTTTAACTCTTTTCTAAAATATCAGGCCTTAAAAATTTTTTCCCCTCGACTTCCACTTCTGAGTAAGGCCATCTTTTATCAATAGAAAATTGAATAGCTTCGCCATTCTGCACCAGAGTCGGATCTTCAGCTTTAGCTCCCTTTATGGTTGGATTCCATCCAAGAATATTATTATTGTCCACAGTAACTTTTGAACCTGGCAGCACAAGGAATTCAAGAGGTTTGTAACCCGCAATACCGCCCTGGATATGATTTTCCCATTCACCTGGATAGCCAGCAGTTGAATAAGCTTTTTTACCTACTTCAAATAATTCTCCCAGTGTGATACCAGGTTTAGAATGGTAGTAATAATTTGCAATAACATAGTTTACAGCTTCCTGTTTTATTTTTAATTCTTCAG
>JAHILC010000325.1 GCA_018897225.1 Actinomycetota bacterium | reverse complement strand
ATTAAAAAAGTATCAGATGAAATTGACACGAATCAGAATGATGTTAACGATTCAAAATTGTTAAACGAGGTATACTGTGATAGAGTAGATATTTTAATAACAGATAGTCTGGTTTCTGAAAGTTTGTTAAATAAATAAGAGTAATCTAATCAAAAATTAAGGTAGTTTAAAAATGAATCTATTAGGGATTGGAATTATTGGTTGTGGAAAGGCTGGCAGATATCATGCAAATTGGTATTCAAAAAATCCAAACTGCATTATCAAGGGTTTTTATAACCGTACGCCGGGAAAAGCTGAGGAATTGTCTAAAAAATATAATGCCAAAGCTTATAAAGAATGGGAAGAGCTGGTAAAAGATCCTGAAATAAATGTAATTAGCATATGCACTCCCTTAAACCAGCATAAAGAACAGGCTGCTTTGTCATTAAACTTAAAAAAACATGTTTTATGTGAAAAACCAATGGCAGTTAGTAGCAAAGAATGCGAATTTATGGTTAATTTAGCAAAAGAAAATGAAGTAAATTTGGGTGTTTTTTTTAACATGAGATTTAATCCTGTAATCGATGCTGTAAATAATAATATAAATAAGATTGGAAGGATTATAAGTGTTGATATGAGTTTTGTATTTGATAGGGTAGAGCTTGGTTGGAGAGGTGAGCAGGGCATGGGCACCGGGGTATTAATGGAACTAGGAACCCATGCAATTGATATAGCCATGTATTGGCTGGGAGATATTGTAAGGGTTCATTCAGAGATTGGTAGATTTAAAAAGAATAGTTATTGCGATGATCATGTTTTTTTAATTTGTAAATTTAACAACGGGGCTATTGGCAAATTTTATATGAGTTATAACGACCCAAGTTTTTATGATGAGCAGGTAGAAGGACTATTTGGCCAGATATTAGGGGAAGAAGGAAAAATTTGTTTTCTTTTAAACTCTTATGACCCCCTAAAAAACAGAGTATTTATCATCAAAAACAATCAAAAAGAAGAAATTGATATAATTGATTCTAAAGAATATGATGAGATATATCCTGGTCATATGGATAGTTTTGGAAAATTAATTGATAGTTTTATAAAATCCATCTTAGAAAATAAAAGCTTTATACCATCTGGTGAAGATGGGGCTAAAACAATTAAAATTGTAGAAGAAGCCTTTAAAAATTCTTAAATAGGAGACTGGCGTTGAAAGTATTATTATTTACAGATAGTGGAAAATCAAGTATAGCTGATTTAAAAAAACCAACTATAAATGATTTTGAGTTGTTGGTTCAAGTAAAAGCATGTGCCATTTGCGGCACAGATATTAAGCTTGATAAAGGTTCCGGTACAAAATTAACAAAACATGGTATAAAAAATATGATTTTTCCCAGGATTACAGGTCATGAGATTTCAGGAATAATAGAAGATAAAGGGAAACAAGTTAAGGGTATTGAAGCCGGCGATAGAGTAAATATTACTCCGGTCATACCATGCAGGAAATGTAGTTATTGTAAAATAGGCCGTTTTGAAATGTGTGATAATAAGGTTATTTTCGGGTTTGACATTGATGGTGGATTTGCTGAATATATAAGAATTCCGGAAATTGCCATAAAAGCCGGCTGTATTAATAAAATTACATCTAAATTAAGTTTTGAAGAAGCTACTTTTGCTGAACCTTTAGCAGTTGTATTAAATAGCCAGGAAAGATCTAAAGTAAAAACAGGAGATTCAATTTTAATAATAGGTGCTGGCCCTATTGGTATTCTACAGATCCAAATTGCACAATATAATAAAGCTTCAAAAATAATCGTAGCTGAAATTTTCGAAGAAAGATTGAATTTTGCTAAAAAATTTAATCCAGATGCTTTAATTAACAGTAAAAATGATAATATTATTGATGCAATTTTTAATTTAACTAAGGGTGATGGTGTAGATGTGGTTATGATTTGCGCATCTGATAAAAATATGTTTGCCCAGTCTTTAAAAATTACTAAAAAACTTGGCAGGATAAACTATTTTGCTGGTCTGCCAAAAGATGATTCGGTGATTTCAATGGATGCTAATTTAATACACTACAACGAATTAGAAATAACTGGAACAAGCGATTCTACACCGCATCAAAGTAAAAAAGCGATAGAATTGCTAAATAATGGTAAAGTTAAGGTTAATAATTTGATAACTCACAAATATTCTCTGGAGAAGTATTTTAAAGGTCTTGAAATGGCTAAATCCGGAATGGCAATGAAAGTGGTAATAACCACTTAATTTTTATTAGATTAGGAAAAATATTATGGAAGTACTGGCTTTAGAGTGTACGGGCATAAATCAATTAGAATTAAAAAAGTTTGAAAAACCTGAACCTAAGAATGATTCTGCACTTTTAAAAATAAAATTATCTGGAATTTGTGGAACCGATATTCATGGAATCGAAGGAAAAAGATCTGTAAAATTTCCTTTTATTCCAGGGCATGAAATAGTAGCATTTGTTGATTCATTCGGAAAAGATGCTGATAAATTTATTAAAATAATTAATGGTCCTGAAATTAAAATTGGCGATAGGGTTACAATAAATCCGAGAATAGTGTGCGGCAGGTGCTATTACTGCACTAATTTTCCAATGAACCAGGAAATGTGCATAAATTCCATAACAGCAACGTCTATAGGCAGCAGCAATTACCCATACTTATTTGGCGGATGGGCAGAATATATATATTTATTACCGGGTTCTGAAATAATTAAATTACCTGAAAATTTACCAGATAAAAATGCAACTTTAATTGAACCATACACATGCGCAGTTGGTTGTATTGATCGATATAGTCACATCCATAATCGGATAGCAGGAGACGCATTCGAAATTAATGACACTGTTGTAATTTATGGAGTTGGCGCTATAGGAATGCTAATGGTGGCGGGATTTTATTTGGCTGGCGCTAAAAATATTATTGCTATAGACACAATAAAAGAAAAATTAGTTCTAGCAAAAGAATTTGGCGCAAATCATACTATTAATGTTTCTGATACAAATGCAAACGAAAGGATAAAAATAATAAAAGAATTAACAGAAAATTTAGGTGCTGGAGTTGTAATTGAATCTTGTGGAATACCTGAAATGATCAATGAAGGAATAAGCTTGCTTAAAAGACGAGGGATCCTCTTTGAAATAGGGCATTTGCTTGATGCGGGCCAGTCAAGAATTAACCCTTATGTTTTATGTCGAAATGAGATTCAAATATTAGGTCATTATGCTTATCCATCCAGCCAAAGTATGTTATTTGCTGCTAAACTTTTAGAAAGAGGCGAGCTTCCTTATGAAAAATTGTTAAAATTTTTTAGATTAGACCAGTACAAGGAAGTAATATTTGATAAAAAAACTGAAAATGCCATAAAACCAGCATTTTTAATTTATTAGAATAGGTGCAAAGGTAATTTCTATGATAGAATTGCAGACAAATAAAAAGTAAAAAAATGATAATGAAAGAATGTGAAAAATGAATAAAAAATATCCTCACAAGAATGAAGACAGGGAACTGTTGCGTGCGTCAAAAAGGACGGATTATGATTTTGTAAAATCAGACCCATGGCGGGTGCTTCACATACAGAGTGAATTTGTCGAAGGATTTAATGCCCTTGCGGGAATAGGACCATGCATATCTTTTTTCGGTTCAGCCCGAACAACACCAGATGATCCTTATTACAAAGCTGCTTATGAAACCGCATCCCTGCTTGTAAAGCAGGATTTGGGAATAATTACTGGTGGAGGTCCTGGCATAATGGAAGCTGCAAACAAGGGGGCGTTTGAGTTGGGGGGACTTTCTATCGGCTGCAATATCGAACTGCCTTTTGAACAGGAAGCAAATTCCTATCAGAATATATCTCTTGAGTTCCGGTATTTCTTTGTCAGAAAAATGATGTTTGTGAAATATTCGGTTGGATATGTTATTTTCCCGGGAGGCTACGGCACTCTTGACGAACTCTTCGAAGCATTGACCCTAGCCCAGACCGGCAAGATTGAGCATTTCCCTATTGCTCTTTTTGGAAAAGATTATTGGAAAGACTTATATCAATGGATTGATGAATGCCTGCTTGAAAAATACTGCACCATAAGCCCAGAGGATAAGAATCTTTATAGTGTTGTTGACAGTCCTCAGGAGGCAGTCGATTATATTATGAGTGTAATTGATAAAAACGATTACATATAACCATTATTTTTTATATTTTTGTATTCAAAATATATTTTTTCCAGTTTTTCTATTACATTTTTTACATCATGCTCTTTTACCAATTCAGTAGAATTTTTCCCAAAATCTTCTCTTAATTTACTATTTTTATATAGTATTCTTACTTTTTCAGACATCTCTTGCTCATCAAATGGTTCTGTTACATAACCATTTACATTATTTTTTACTAAATCAGGTATTGCCAATTTTTTTACTCCTATAATCGGTAATCCTGAAGCCATTGCTTCAAGAATAACAACACCCTGGGTTTCTACTGTGCTGGCAGTAATGAAAATATCGTGTTCTTTGTAAATCTTATTTAATTTAATATGTTCTTTGCGACCAAGAAAACGAATGTTTTTTTCAAGTTCAAGTTTTTGTGTCATCAATTTTAAGCTTTTTAATGCAGGGCCATCTCCTACAATATCAAGTCTTATATCAGGGAACTCCTTTCTTAAAATAAATACTGATTTTATTATTACATCAATATTCTTTTCAAAACTTATTCTCCCGACATGCAGCAATTTTGCTTTTTTATTATATTTTTCCTTTGAAGAAAATTCATCCAGCGCCAATCCATTACTTAAAAACACAACTTTAGCTTTTAATCCATTTTTTTTAAGTTCTTTTCTCATGGATTCAGAAGGAGCAGTTATCAGATCACATTTATTATAAATATAGTTTGACAATTTCCAGACAATTTTCTTCGGAAGATCTTTTTTGTTAGATTTATCAATTTTTTTATTTGGAGAAATACAAACAAGAAAGTCGGTTAAATATGTATGATAAGTCCCAATTAATGGAATTTTATATTGTTTGGCACAATTTATTCCTATAAGTCCTAAAGGACCAAGAGTGTGAAAGTGTATAATTTCAGGTTTAAATATTTGAATACTTCTTTTTACTTTTAAAAGAACAGGAATTGCCACCCTAAAATCAGGATAACCTATTAGCTTAAAAGAAGTGTATCTTTCTATTGAAATATTTTCATGGAATTCTCTTTCTTTTATATTTTTGTAATTTGGCACATAAAGCCTTATTTTGTGACCCTTTTCGGCAAGAAGTTGTATGAAATTTAATAATGTTACTACAACACCATCTATACTGGGATAAAAAGTGTCAGAAAAATATGCAATATTCATTGAGTTTAAATGTTAAATTTTAAGTATTTATATTTTAAAATAATTTTATTATTAAAAATAGTTTTAATTTGTGAGTAAAAAGAACTGCAATATCCTTTCATTTATATTATCATGATTATCATGAAAAATTATTGACTAAAAAAATAATAAAAGTTAAAATCTATACTTAGAAATCAGATGACTATTAAAAGATATCTTACAATGATTTATTAACAACTTTTTTATAGGAGGCAACAATTATGGCGCCCAAACTAATATTAATGTTCACCCAAAATGATGTTACTGTTGCTAATGCAATCGAAGCTTTCGAGGAAATAAAAGATTTACCCGTAGATTTTTTCGGTTTTAAGGAAATAGGACTCCCGCCAGAAAAAATGAAATTATTAAACGATAAGATTCATACTGCAGGATTTCAATCATTTATTGAGGTAGTCGAATATGACGAAGATAAAATTTTAGAGCCTGCTAAAATGGCTGTTGACATGGGATTTGATTATCTTATGGGTACAGTATATTACCCTTCAATCTGGAAGATAATAGACAAGAAAATTAACTATTTCCCATTCTGCGGCAAGATTTATGAACGACCTTCGATTCTTGATGGAACAATAGAAGAAATCGCTGCAGATGCAAAAAGAATAGAAGCAGCAGGAGCAAATGGTTTCGACTTGCTTGCGTATAGATATATCAAACCGGAGAAAGTAAATGAGCTTATTGCGGCTGTTAGAAATGCAGTAAAAGTTCCTATTGTTTCAGCAGGCTCAATAAACAGTTTTGCAAGGCTTCAGGAAACAATTGACCAGGGAGTATGGGGATTTACAATTGGCGGCGCTTTCTTTGAAAAGAAATTTGTTCCTAATGGTTCATATAGAGATAATGTAGCTGCTGTCCTTGCAAAATTAGGCAAGAAAGTTTAAAAATTAGAATGAGATTATGTCAACATATTTAACAATTAAAAAGTCGCTGGTGGATTATATAAGAATTAAAGATCTAAAAGTTGGTGATAAACTTCCTCCGGAATCCGACCTTGCGGGCAGGTTAAATGTCAGCAGGTTGACATTAAGGGAAGCTCTAAAGGTTTTCAGGGAAGAAGGACTTATTTACACTGTTCACGGTATTGGTACTTTCTTATCAAGTGATTTTGAGCAGATAAACGATACGCTCGATATGAATCTGGGAATAACTGAGATGATAACTTCAGCAGGATACAAACCGGGTGTTAAATTCTTTGAGAGAAAATTGGTAAAAGCCGATATTAATCTTGTTAAGTCTTTAAATGTTTCTGAAGGTTCAGATGTCCTTGTATGTAAAAGAGTCAGAACAGCAGACAACAAGCCAGTTGTATATTCAATTGATTATTTTTCACCATCACTTGTAAATACCTTTCTAAGCAGCAATGATGAAAATATTTCCATATATGGATGCATTGAAGAAACATTAAAGATAAAGATAGGCAACAGCCTGGCAGAGATAACACCAATATGCTGCACAGCTGATCTTGCCAAAAAACTTGAATATGAGGAAGGCAAGCCCATTTTAGCTATACAGCAGGTAATATACGATCAGAAAGGAAATCCACTTATTTACAGTAAAGAATATTTTCGACCCGACTGTTTTAAAATATCTATAAACAGAAGGAGAGTACAAAGATGAAAGCAATAATATTTTATATAAGTCAGAGAGAGGTAGGATATGGAAAAAGCTATCGGATTAATAGAAACAAAAGGCCTGGTGGCAATGATAGAAGCTGCTGATGTAATGTTAAAAGCAGCAAATGTTCATTTGATAGGTAAAGAACGTATCGGTGGCGGTTTTATGACCGTAATTGTTGAAGGCGAAGTAGCTGCAGTTAAAGCTTCTGTTGATGCAGGCGCTGCTGCTGCAAAAAGAGTTGGGGAAGTAATTTCAATTCATGTTATAGCAAGACCACACGAAGAAATTGAAAAATTACTTCCAAGATAGGAAGCAGACCAGGGAGGTTATGATAAAAGATGGAAAAGTGTTACATAATTGATGGTATAAGAACACCAATAGGCAGATATGGCGGAGCGTTGAAGGATTTTAAAGCTACTGAGCTGGGTTCTTTGCTGGTAAAACAAATTATGGAGAAAAACAAGCTTGGCGGCAGCAATTTTGATGGAGTCATAATGGGCAATGTTTTGCAGGCTGGTCTAGGCCAGAATCCTGCAAGGCAATGTGCGCTAAAAGGCGGCTTGAGTGTTGAAACGCCTTGCCTTACAGTCAATAAGGTTTGTGGTTCTGGATTAAAATCAATTGATGTTGCCTGTAAAGATATTATGTCAGGCAAGGGCGGCCTTTACCTGGCAGGTGGAATCGAAAGCATGTCCAATGCGCCTTATCTTGCAGATAATGCCAGATGGGGCTACAAGCTTGGACATGGCAGGTTTCTTGATGATATCATTGTTGACGGTCTTTGGTGCCCTTTCAACGATCTCCATATGGGAGAGATTTCAGAAGAACTTGCTGCTGATTATAAAATAAGCCGCCAGGCTCAGGATGAATTTAGTTATGAAAGTCAGAAAAAGGCTGCTTCTGCAATAAAGGGTGGAAAATTTAAAGATGAAATCATCCCTGTTGAAATTAAAGACAGGCGCGGAAATGTGGTTGGTGTTTTTGATACCGACGAACATCCGAGAGAAGATACAAGTATTGAAAAATTAGCAGCGCTGCCGCCTGTTTTTAAAAAGGACGGAACCATAACTGCAGGCAACTCATCAGGCATAAATGACGGGGCGGCATTGCTTCTGGTTGCTTCCGAAAGTAAGGCAAGGGAATTTAATTTAAAACCCGCGGCCGAGATTGTAGCTATTTCAGAAGTTGGAGTTCCCCCAGAGCTTTTCGGAATTGCTCCCGTTAAAGCTATTGAGAAAGCTTTGAAGGATGCAAATCTTGAACTTAAAGATATAGATATTTTTGAGATAAATGAGGCATTTGCAGCTCAAAGCTTATGCGTGCTCAAAGATTTGAAACTTGATAAGGATATTGTCAACGTAAATGGAGGCGCAATTGCTCTCGGTCACCCAATTGGGGCAAGCGGCGCAAGAATAGTCGTGACCTTGCTGAGCGAGATGGTAAAAAGAGGGAGCAAATATGGCATTGCTTCCATTTGCATAGGTGCAGGTGAGGGTATGGCACTAATATTAAGGAGGCTTGATTGAAGTTAAAAGATAGAGTGGCGTTAATAACCGGTTCTGCAAGGGGGATAGGGAAAAACATTGCGCTTGAATTTGCGCGTGAGGGCGCTACTATTTTTATTAATGATGTCAATGAAGAAAATGCCAGCCAGACTTGCAGTCAACTTAAGGAAATTGGCTCAAAATGTTTCAGCTATATTGCCGATGTGGGAAATTACGAAGAAGTAAAAAAAATGTTTGAATTCGTCTATGCAAACGCGCAAAAGATAGATATCCTGGTAAACAATGCTGCAATATTGCGGGATAAAACCCTCCATAATATGGAAATAAAATACCACTGGGATGATGTTCTCAGAATAAATTTGAATGGGGTTTTCTACTGCTGCAGGGAGGCAATTGTCAACATGCGCGAAAACAATTATGGGCGAATAATAAACCTGGCTTCAGTAATCGGACTTTGCGGAAATTTCGGCCAGACAGCATATGCTGCAAGCAAGGCTGGGGTAATAGGTTTTACCAAGTCACTTGCGTATGAAGGCGCTGCAAAAGGGATTACCGTCAATGCTATTGCTCCGGGTTTTATTGAAACAGAAATGGTAAAGGAAATTCCAGAAGAAGTAAAAGAAAAGATAGTATCCAGAATACCAATGAATAAATACGGTTTGACAGAAGATATAGCGAAACTTGCTGTTTTCCTTGCTTCAGGTGATGCAAAATATATAACAGGGCAAGTAATCAATGTAAATGGAGGCTTTTTGATGCCATGACTGACATACTCCCACAGCTAAAGCCAGTGGGGTTCTGGGGTCGCAAGGCTTCTTTGCGTTGCCTCTTGGCGGGTATCAGACTCCGCTT
>JAHILC010000324.1 GCA_018897225.1 Actinomycetota bacterium | reverse complement strand
TTTGCTTCAATTGCCTCAGAAACCTCAAGATTGTATTTATTAATATCTGGAGCATAAAGATTTTTTAATTGGCTTTTTAAATCTTCAATAATAGAAAGCCCTTTTCCCATGCCCTTTTCATCTCTGAAAGGAGCAATATACTTATCCATGGTTTCTAGTATCTCCGTTTTAACAGCAAGAGGTTTTATTTTTTTTGTTTTAGGCGCAGTAATCATTCTTACCATATCAATGGCTTCATTTAAGTCTTTTTCATTAATAGGTATCAGTTCTCCGGATTTTGAATCCTTTGAAGCCCAGTTGCCCGCTGCTGCTCCTGTTGTTTGAGTATCACAAAGAGCACTTCCCGCAAGCCTGTTTGCTCCCTGAAAATTACCTGCTGCTTCGCCACAAGCATACAGCCCGTCAACAGTTGACTGCCCTTTTTCGTTAATAAATATTCCGCCGCATTGGTAATGAGACGCAGGAGCAACTTCAAGGCGTTCTTTTGCAAGATCAAGTCCAGCAGCATCAATTAGAAACTGGTAATGTTTTGGTGTCATAGACTTAAAGACCTCTCTGACAGCTTCTTCGCCTTTAGGCGATTTAGTCGTATCAAAATATACTCCTCCATGAGGAGTTCCTCTGCCTTCTTTAATAACATTAAATATTGTCTTAATAGCTTCATCCCTTATAGGAAGTGGTTTATTTATTATCGGTACTCCGTCTTTATCCGTTATTTCTCCGTCAGCAAATTCATCTATCATAAGCTCGTAAAGAACTACTGTCCCTCTTACGCTCGGAGGCCAGATTAAATCCGTTCCGTAATACTGGTTAAACTCCAGATCAACTAAATCTGCACCTACTCTGAAAGCCATTGAATTTCCATCTCCCGTTAAAGTAGGAGGATTATCGGAAAATCCCCAAAGCGATGTATAGCCACCGGTAGCTACAATTGTTGTCTTTGCATTTATTGCAATTATTTTTCCGTTTATCATGTCAATTCCGACAAGACCCACAACACTGTCTTTATTCTTGAGCAGCCAATATGCAAAGAAGTCTTTAAAAACCTTTATGTTACTGTGCCTTGAAACTTCTTTTGCCAGTACTGTTGACATGTGCTGTCCATTTTCAAACATGAAACATGAACGAGGATAGGTTTGTCCGGGCATGGGAGTTTGATAAAATCTGCCGTCATCCTCTTTTTTAAAATGTACTCCGTATCTTTCCATATCAAGAATTCTGTTACATGCGGTAAAAGCCACAACTTCAACTATATTCTGGTCTCCGATAAAGTGTCCCCCATTTACCATATCTGCAAAAAACTGCTCGGGGGTGTCTCGTTCATCACGACCTTTGGGGCCGAAAGGAGCTTGGATGCTCCATAATGCACATGGAGTAGCTCCGGAGCGGCCAGGCCTTCCTTTATCTACAAGAATGCAATTTAACCCTTTTTGCGCAACCTCTATTGCGGCTCTGCAAGCAGCGCCGCCTCCGCCGATCACAACAACATCGGTTGATAATCTTTGAACTTCCATCTTTTCTTCTCCTTTTTAAAATCTAAATTATTAATTCCGTTTCTTTTATTAAAATAGCTTTTACTTCTTCGGAAATTTCTTTATCCGTTATAACTCTTCTGCAATCGCTGATACTTGCAATGCTTAGCATCCCCGCTTTATAAAACTTGGTGCTGTCTATAAGAAGATTTATTTCTTTAGCTTTTTTAAAAATAGTTTCCAGTATTACCGCAAGATCTTTGTTGTTTGTTGTTATATCAAGATTTGAAGAAATACCTGCTGCAGAAATAAAGGCGGCATCGATATTTAAGTTTTCCAGGAATTCGTTTACCCAGTTTCCTCCGAATATATTGAATTCCTGTTTCAATTCCCCCCCTGTTGAAATCAAATTAACATTTGGTTTATTTAATGCTTCAACAAGAATCGCCGGAGAATTTGTGATAAGGTTTCTCTCCTCAACACTACTGCTAAAGATTTCCTGAGCAAATACAAAAACCGTTGAAGAAGAATCAAGAAAAACCGTATCCTTATTTTTTAAAAACTCAAGTGATTTTTTTGCAATTTCAACTTTCCTGGAATAATTATTCTGTATTCTAACAAAAAATCTTGATTCAAAATCACCGGCAGATTTTTCATTTAATTTTATCCCGCCATGTATTTTTTCAATAAGGCCGCTGTTTTTAAGTATTTGAATATCTCTTACAATAGTTATTTTTGAAACATTAAGTTCACTTGCAAGTTCTTCAATTCCAAGAAAGTCATTTTCCTTGAGTTTGATGAGAATATTTTTTCTGCGTTCTTC
>JAHILC010000323.1 GCA_018897225.1 Actinomycetota bacterium | reverse complement strand
TTTTATCTTTATAAATCTTATAAATTTAAGTTTTTTAAAAGAAAGAAAAAAATGGCAGTAAAAAAAATAAGAAAAATAGGAGATCCTGTATTAAGAGAAAAAAGCAGGGAAGTTGAAACTGTAGATAAAAATATTTTGGCGCTTGTTGAAGATATGATAGATACGGTTTCGGATACTGGCATATCTGGCATAGGGCTGGCAGCGCCTCAGATTGGCGTACTAAAACGTATCATTATAGTATGTCTAAATGAAAAATTTGAAACATTTATAAATCCTGAAATTAAGATACTCGATAACGAAATGCTTGAAGATGAAGAAGGGTGCTTGAGCGTTTATTCGATTAAAACAAGTGTAAAAAGACCAAAAAAAATCAAGTTAAGCGCAAAAAATTTAAAGGGAGATGAGGTCGAACTTGAAGCTGAAGAAATGCTTGCAAGAATTTTTATGCACGAAATAGATCATTTGAATGGAATGTTGTTTATTGACCATCTTAACCCGAAAGCAAGGAAAGATTTTTTATCAAAACTAAACAGGGAAATTAATTTGTGAAAATCGTATTTTTTGGATCTTCGGAATTTTCTGTTCCATTTTTAAATTCAATTTATAATTCAAATCACCAGGTAGCGCTGGTTGTAACCGGAATTGATAAAGCTAAAGGCAGAGGAAGAAATATGCTTGGCAATCCTGTCAAAGAATATGCTTGTAAAAAAGATTTTAAAATAATTGGAGCCGATAAAATTGATAATGAAATTATTTCTAAAATTTCCAGACTAAAATTTGACTGCCTGGCGCTCGTTTCTTATGGAAAATTGCTTCCCCCGGAGGTTTTAAATCTTGCCCAAGGAAAAAGTGTTAATGTTCATCCTTCACTTCTCCCAAAGTACAGAGGTCCTTCGCCTATTGCAAGTGCAATTCTAAATGGAGACAGTGAAACTGGCATTAGCATAATTGGCATAAGTGAAAGATTGGATGAAGGCGATATTTTTGCACAATGCAAGTTTTCAATTCAAAATAATGAAACTAAAGACAGTCTTGAAGATAAGATGATCAGAATTGGCGCTCCAATGTTAATTTCTATACTTGATTTGTTGCAGGAAGGTAAAATAGTTCCATATCATCAGCCAAAGGTGGGTATAACATATACACCACTTTTTTCAAAGGAAGATTTAAAGATTAATTGGCACAATACAGCAGAGGAGATTGATAATAAAATAAGAGCTTTTAGCGCCGAGCCCGGTTGTTTTTCTTTTTGGAATGAAAAGATTATAAAAATAATAAAAGTAACTAAAATTATCAATTTTAAAACAAACGATAACCTTAAAAATAAAAAACCGGGGGAAATAATTAGAGCTGATAAAGTTAATGGTCTGATGGTTAAATGTGGCAAAGGTGAAATTATAAGAATAGAGACTTTAAAACCGCAGGGCAAAAAAGCAATATCTGCACTAGATTTTTTAAATGGATACAGGATAAAAGCTGGTGAATTTTTTGAATAATGGCCAGGGTAAGCAAAAAAATACCAGAGCTGAAGCTTTTTTTATAATAAACGAATACACAGAAAAAGGAAGCTATCTTAAAGATTTAATCAACAAATATATCGCAAAACCTTGTTTTAGTGATTTAGATAAGAGATTTATTTATGAAATTTGTAAAGGAACGGTAAAATACCTGCTTAAGCTCGATTTTTTAATATCGCTTTATTCAAAACTTGAAATAAAAAAAATAGAACCTCAAGTTCTGAATATACTCAGAATTAGCGCATACCAACTCTTATTTCTCAGCCGTGTTCCTGCTTATTCAATACTGGACGAAAGTGTTCAAATAGCAAAAAAATACATAAGCTTATCTTCTTCAAAATTTGTCAACGCAGTACTTAGGTCAATAAGCAAACAAGATAATATATTAAGTTATGTTGATAAAAAAATTGAAGAAAGTATCCAGGACAAAATTATAAAATTAAGTTTAAAGTACTCTTTTCCCCAGTGGCTTATCAAATACTGGTATAAAGAGTTTGGACAGGATAGGACAGAAAAAATTTGTGCTTGCCTAAATGAAAACCCCAGCACTTTTGTTAGAATAAACAGCTTAAAAACAAATAAAATCCTGATATCAAATGAGCTATCTAAATTACGTGATAATTTTATAAAAAGAGACGATAAATTATTTGAAGATACACTTGTACTGGCAAGTACGCAAAATTTAGAAGATTTGTCCCAATTTAAAGAAGGGTTTTTAAATGTGCAGGATTTTTCATCACAAATTGCAGTAAAATATTTTTTAAAACCAAAAAAGGATGAGAGGATTCTTGATTTATGTGCAGCTCCCGGAGGCAAAACAACATATATGGCAGAGCTAATCGGGGATACCGGAGAAATTGTCTCTATTGACATCAGTCAAAAAAAAATTGAGTTACTTGAGGAAAATGTGAGCAGGGCAGGTTTAAAAAGTGTGAGTACCGTGTGTGCAGATGCTTCCAAAAAAGATTTTTTAGATAATACAGGCAATACGCTAAATAGATCCTTCATAAATTATTTTGATAAAATCTTCTTAGATGCACCTTGCAGTGCGCTCGGAACAATTTCAAAAAATCCTGATGTAAAATACAATAAAAATCTTGAATCGATACGTCGCTTGTCGCAATTGTCTTTTAGCATACTTGAAAACTGTAAAAAATATTTAAAAAACGAAGGCAAAATTATTTTTTATACCTGCACAATTTCGGATATAGAGAATCAGGCAGTTGTTGAAAAATTTATGGAAGTAAATAAAGGAAAATATAAATTCGAAAAGAATCTGGTACCGGCAATACTGAAAGATTTTTTAAACAAAAATAAAATTTGCTTAGATGAAAACATCAATAATTATTTTGAGATAATGCCATATTATTTTCAAAGCGAGGGTGGTTTTATAACCAGTATGGCTCGTCTAGTGTAACTATTTTTCAGTGGGAAAGTGAAGAGTCTAGCTCGTCTAGTTTAAACTTTAAGTTCAGAAAGAGAATAAAAGTTATTTAAAGTAAAAAAGCTCGGCTATATTATCGGGCTTTTTGCATTATAAGAAGACTTAAATAGGAAGTTCTCTGATGAGCAAGGATAACTTAAGAGATGGCCGAGTAAAGAATTAGTTTTACCTGGAAAATGATCTACTGGATCGTGAAGATTTGACGGTAAAACATTAAAACGCTCAATCAAATATGCAATAGAAAGAAAAAAGCTGGAAAGTTTAAAAATATACTGAACTAATTAAATAAATATGCTAAATTAAAAAATTTTAACAAAATGCTTGACATTATTATAAAATTGATTTATTATATTTATATTAATACTTTTTATAAAAAAGATTATTATAAATGTATGAAAATTTTTATAAATAAGATATTATACATATAATAAGAAAGGCAATCATTACCATCGGTTAATTTTTTTAATTTTTTTAAAAAAATTATAAGAAAAAAGTAAAAGATAATACTTTTTTATAATCCCATAAAGCTGGACGTTAGATGACTAAAAAGCATGATGGAAGGTTTGGAACAATAGAAGCAGTAAAAAAGATTGGTATATCTTCTGAAAGGCTTAGGTATTGGGAGACAGCAGGTATAGTTAATCCTACATATATTCAATGCGGGATGAGAAGATATAGAAGATTTTCCAAGGAAGATATTGACAGAGCTTTTTTAGTTAAGAAGTTTGTTGACTATGAAAAATATTCTCTGGAAGGGGCTGTAAGAAAGCTTAAAGAGAAATAATAGATTTTGTTATTAAATGCTGTGGTAAAAGTAGAAAGATATTATATAGAGATGAGAAATGAAGAATTTAGAGTGCTTGGTCAATTATTTGCCAAGCAAGCAAGCAAGCAAGCAAGCTAATTTAAAAAAGAAGTTTCTACAGAATAGTTGTTCTTTTGAAAAGATAGCTAATAATGTTAGCACTGAAAGGTGCTTTAAGGGGACAAAGCGATTTATGGTCTTTTGGGCCATTGGTTCGTTTTTGTCCTCTTTTTTATTGTGTAAAAAGAGGATTTATACCTTATACACTAAATTTGTATTTGTGAAGTGTTTATATCTGTTGAGTGCGAGGTTAACCGCTCCTCTTAATTTAAAAGATCACGGTAAGATAACAGTTGCACAGGTAAAATATCTGCGCAAGTACGTGGCTTAAAAAAAGCGGAAACCAAAAGAAAAGGAGGTGGAAAAAATGGCAGTAGAAAAAGCAATTGCATCTTCAAGTTTAGTAGAAGTAATTGATAGAATTCTTGACAAGGGTGTAGTAATTGATGCATGGGTAAGAATCTCTTTAGTGGGAATTGAACTTCTCGCAGTAGA
>JAHILC010000322.1 GCA_018897225.1 Actinomycetota bacterium | reverse complement strand
TCCAAATAAAGAAAGAGTTAAGTGTTTCCAGCTTTAGGATATCTTTTTTAAAGAAGTACTTCAGTATAGGATTTTTGCTTTTTTGGGAAAGAATTTACCAGTATCTGTTTTCATACCTGGAACTGGGACCAAGCATATTTTTAAAAAGTGTATTAAAAGACAATAAAATAAATGACCTTGAGTTTAATTTTTTAGATATTCTGGCCTGCCCTGCATGCAAAAATGAAAAATTAATTTTTGGGCAAGACGGCAAAATCCTGTGCGAAAACTGCAGCAGTAATTTCTCCGTAGATGAAGGCATATATAATTTCAAAATCTAACCGGTAGTAAACTATATGGATTCTTTTTCTTGAATCATATTGTTTAAATTATTCCATTTTGTTACAATTATGCTACAAAGTTTTGTTAATCGCATTTATTTATCATTCTTTCAAGGAGCGGGCTTTTAATAAATGGGAAAGAAAATATATTCAGAAGGGGTAATCTCCAGGCTTTCACAGTACTTAAAACACATAGTACAGCTAAAGGGAGTTGGCAAGCGCACTGTTACTTCTTTAGAAATCTCCAGCCATACCAAAATTAACAGCGCAGAAATCAGGAGAGACCTGATATTTTTTGGGCTTAAGGGCAAAAGAGGAGTTGGGTTCAATATAGAAGAACTGATAAGTTCCTTTAATAAGATATTAGGCTATAACGACAGGGTTCATATCGCGCTGGTAGGAGCAGGAAATCTCGGAAAAGCAATTTTAAATTATAAAATTCTTGATAAGTTTGGATTTAAAATAGGAGATGTCTTTGATAACGATCCAGATGTTATTGGTAAGACCATTTCGGGTAGAAAGGTAAAGGATATTCTGGAAATGAAAAACGTCATACAGGAAAAAAGAATAAATGTTGCCATAATTGCAGTTCCTGAAGATTCCGCCCAGAAAGTGACCGACATATTGGTGGAAGCAGGAATTAAGGTAGTAATCAACTATACTTCAGTGCCTGTAAAAGTGCCCAAATATGTTGATGTCCAGACAACGGACCCCATTGAAAAATTACTTCACACGCTCTATTATTTATCAAATACTGTTTATACGAGTTAGATACAGTTTACGCAAGTTAAAAACAAAATATTTATAATATGAATAAAGCCAAAGGTTGCTTCATAACTTTCATAGTAGTTTTTATCATAGGCTTAATATTAGTATTACTGTTTGCACTTTCTGATTTTAATAAAACTTCAAACGAACAAAATTCTTCAGATGCTCAAGTTGCTTCAAGTGGTTTTGGTCCAAACAACTTTTTATTCCTTGGTGTTGATGAAAGAGAAGGACTAAAAAATTTCAAAGGCCGTACAGATACCATAATTATCTATCACATTGCGGGATGGGGACAGAAAGATTGTCTGATTTCTATTCCAAGAGACACAAGAGTTAAGCTTGAAGGGCACGGTTGGAGCAAAATCAATGCCGCATATGTTTATGGCAAGGAAAAAATGCTAAAAGATGAAATTTATCAGTTGACGGAAATAAGTATTAATAGAACCATGCTGCTAAATTTTGATGGATTTAAGAAAGTTATTGATGCATTGGGTGGGGTAAAAATTGTAGTCGATGTCCCGCTTCACGACCCTCTGTCAGGGGCAAATTTTGACCCTGGAACGTATGTTATGAACGGTGAACAAGCTCTTTCTTTTGCACGATGCAGGTCAACGGCAAAAGGGGATTTAGATAGAGCAGACAGGCAAAAATACCTGTTGAGCGAGTTAATGAGGCAAAAAATAAATTTCTCTCTTATAATAAAGGCGCCGCAATTGTTAAATATTTTAAATACGGAAACGAAATCAGATTTTTCTGCGGCTGATTTTGCAACATTAGCAATAACGCTAATGTTTTCAAATAAAGATTTTGAAAGAATAACAATTCCGGGAAAAACTGCTAATATAGATGGTATAAGCTATGTTGTCGTAAATGAGAAGGAGGTTAAAGAATTTTTAAGTAAATATATCAAGTAAATATAGAAATTATTCTAATTTTATGATTAAATTTTTTTAACAGATAATCATAAATATATAATAAGTCAATTAAAGGTGAGCTTAATGTCAAATTTTTTAGAATTGAGCATTGTTAATCTTTCACAACTTACAGAAGATGAGAATTTCTTACTCCAGACATCTAAAAAATCAGAAAAGCTTGGCGATTTTATAAAGAACAGTATTCCAAAGTCAGATAAGCACTGGTTAACTGATTTGAAAACCTGGGAGTTTTCAAATAGATGGATTAAAAGTATAAGTGATATCTGCCTAGAGGAATATGACCAGGTTTTTTTTGATTATGGTACATTGCTTTTGGATTTAAAGGACCCAAAAAACTACAAAGAGTTTAAAAGCAAAATTCTAGACAAGCAAATATTAGATTAGGGTATTTTATGATTCCAAGATATACAAACCCTGAGATGGGTAAAATTTGGAAAGAACAATCCAAGTTCGATTACTGGCTTAGGGTTGAAAAGGCTGTCAGCAAAGCTCAGGCAGAACTTGGGATAATTCCGGAAAAAGCCAGCCAGGACATTATAGAGCTGGCGCAATTTGACATAAAAAAGATTGACGAGATCGAAGAAAAAACCCACCACGATGTAATTGCATTCTTAACTAATGTATCTTCATATATTGGCGAAAATTCAAAATACCTGCATTACGGACTCACATCTTCAGATGTAGTTGATACTGCGCTTTCGTTACAAATGCTGGATTCTGTTGCAATTATAGTCCGGAAGGTAAAAAATCTGACTCTTGTCTTAAAAAAGCAGGCAGTTAAATACAAAGATGTTGTAATGGTAGGCAGGACTCATGGCATACACGCTGAACCTATAACACTCGGCTTTAAGTTTGCAGTATGGGTTTTTGAAATGCAAAGAAATCTTGGAAGACTGGAGCAGGCAAGGGAAAATATAGCTTATGGTAAAATATCCGGAGCTGTTGGAACATATGCCAACACAATTCCGCAAGTTGAAGAAAAGGTATGTAAAACATTAAAGCTTGCACCATCCCCGGCATCAACACAAATTTTGCAGAGAGACAGACATGCGCAGATGCTAAGCGCAATTGCAATATGCGGCGCAACTCTTGAGAAAATTGCTCTTGAAGTAAGGGGCCTTCAAAAGACAGACACAAAAGAAATTGAGGAACCTTTTGCGCAAGGCCAGAAAGGTTCTTCGGCAATGCCGCATAAAAGAAACCCCATACTCTGTGAAAGGATCTGCGGCCTGGCAAGAATATTGAGGTCTAATCTTATTGTAAGCCTTGAAAACATTGCGCTGTGGCATGAGCGGGATATTTCGCATTCTTCAGCAGAGCGGGTGATAATTCCCGATAGCTTCATACTGCTTGACTACATACTCGATAAGACAATTTTTGTTGTTGAAAATTTAAATGTTCGCCAGGATAACATGATGCGGAATCTGATGAAATATGGCGGCATTATTTTTTCCCAGCGGGTTTTACTGGAGCTTATAGGCAAGGGAATGCTAAGAGAAGATGCTTATGCCGTAGTGCAGGATGCAGCGCTTAAAGCCTGGGATGAAGAAGGCAGCTTTAAAGAAAACTTATTGAAAGAAAAAAATATCCTTAAATATTTCACAAAAGATGAAATAGAGGGCTTGTTTGATGTTAAATACCACTTGAAACATATTGATGAAATTATTGAAAGGGTAAAGAAGGTATAGTATAAACCGTGCTGTCATAGTTAATAAATATGGGTTTGCGTTTTAATTATTTAAACAAAAAGGGGACATAGGGTGATAAAGGTAAATGTATATGTGACATTAAAAAAAGAGATTCTTGATACTCAGGGATTGGTAATTAAGAATGCAATCCCACAGATTGGTTTTAATAATGTTGAAAATGTCAGGTTTGGGAAATTTATACAGCTT
>JAHILC010000321.1 GCA_018897225.1 Actinomycetota bacterium | reverse complement strand
GTTCCACATATGCCTTATATACAGTTTCTGTTCGTCAGTGCAGGATTTTGCCTTCAAGCTTCCTTTAGATTCCATCTCACGATGGACACCCTTGCTGTTGGCTAATGATTCCCACTACCAAGCTCATAGCGGACTTTCACCGCCAAGTTACTGCCCATGTCGGGCGAACCATATGAAGAAGCCACTTGCAATATCGGCAACTGGATAAGACAGAGATCAAGGTGGGTTAAAGGTTATATGCAGACTTCAATTGTTTATAACAGGCACCCTATTAAAATGATAAAAAAGATAGGTTTTAAAAACTGGTTGTCATTTCAACTTCTGGTTACAGGAACGCCACTGACTTTTTTAATTAACCCGATAATGTGGGCGGTATTTTTAATCTGGATAATTACAGGAACACATTTTTTAAACGGGCTGCTGCCTGATTTTGTAGAAATCGCAGGTGCAACAAGCTTTATAGCCGGAAATTTAATCTTAATTTTAATAAATTTTGCTGCAGCCTTTTCCAGAAAATATTACAGATTAATCCCTTTTGCATTTTTAAATCCGCTGTATTGGGTGCTTCATTCTATTGCAGCTTATAAAGCTTTATGGCAGCTAATGTTTAAACCATTTTACTGGGAAAAAACCACCCATGGTATAAGTGTTATAAAAAATGTGCCGATAAATGAAAACCTTGATTAATAAATCATCCACAGGTAAATAGTTAAATCAGGGTGCGATTTTTTCAATATCCCCCAGCAATGAGGATAATTTATCAAAATGCTTATCATAGGAATAAATTTCGAAAGAATTGTTTGCCTTAATATATGAATAATTATATGAGTCAGTAAAATCAAAACCGTATTGTCTGTAAATTGAGACTGCGTGGTGCAATATGCTTCTTTCTTTTATTTTTATATTCGGTGTATTTAAGATTAATTCAACATTGTCACATATTTCCTGCCTATCCCATCCATAGTATTTATCCAGCACCCAGATAATTTCACTAATTACCATTGTATTGGTAAAACAGGTTACCTCCCCGCTAATTATTGTGTGAAATAATTCTTCTACTCTATCACATTTAGAACTTTCTTTTTGCTCGAAATATCTTAAAAAGATATTTGTATCAATGAAAATCATTCTGTTTCCTTTATAATATTTAGCGCAATGTCTTTTTCCATAAGGTCTCTTACTTTATTAAAGTCAATCTCCTTACCAGTTTTCTTCCTGTGTGCATCAAGAATTGTTCCTTTTCTTATAGTGAAAATAACACTGTTTTCTTTAATGATAAATTCGCCGATATCATTGGGTTTTATGTTTAATCTTTCCCTGATTTCTTTCGGTATGGTAACCTGCCCTTTTTGCGTAATTCTTGACATATGACCACCTTGATTTTAAAAATCCAAATCCTAAATTATAATTTGAAATCATTACATGATTCCTGGTATTATTATAATAAAAGTAATATCTAATTTCAAGTATTACTTCATTCTTAAAAAATCAGTGATCCTTGAAATATCTTCATTTTCCTTATCACCTTTAAAATAAATTTCCAGTAAGAAAATATAGTTTTCAATTTTATTTATTGCGTATATAAGTCTAAGCCCTGAATCACAGCCATGTCCTTTTAAACTCATACATGCAAATTTCTTAACCTTATATATTACAAATTCAGGATTTGAAAAACCTTTAATTTCAAAAGTACCATGGTTATCAATTTTATAAACGTGCAATAATTCAATCTGATTTCTTTTCAAATTTTCAAGATCGTCTTTTAAAGTCTTGGATCTCTTTAAAAGTTTTTTGAGATCTTTTGTAAATTGGGATGTTTCGAAGTACTTAATCTGTATGATTATAGCTCCTGACCGAATATTCTTTTGTTCTGTAAAAAACAGATTCATAATTTATTGGCTTGCCGTTTTCAGCAGTAATCCATGGAACATCATTATGAGAATAATCGCTTATCTGGTTTGCATTTTTATCAGAAAGCCGACACAGAACATCATCAATAAGCGCCAGTTCATTTGCCTTTAAAATTTCCAAGTTTGGAGTTCTTAGAGCAAGATATTTGGTCTGCGGATATTTGAAATAGTCGCTTTTTACTTTCTCAACTTCCCCATCTCCAATCATCTGATCTATGACTTTTATAAATTCAACCGGAGTGGGCCCGTGATGGTTCTTTATGTAAGTACAGCCGATGATTTGTTCTTCATACTTTTCGTAGAAATCAAAATCAATAAAATAGAGTAATTTATATAGTACTGTTTCACCAATGTTTGGTTTTGCTCCGACTTTATTTAACATATATATAAGCGTTTCCTTTAATTTGGAAACATTGGATTTTGGAATAGAAATTCTAATTTCATTACTTTCTGAAACCCTAAATTTTCCATCTTCTACTATTTCAAATGGAGTTTCAGACATACCCCTGCATTCATATAAATCATCAAGCGAAATGTTATAGATCTGCGCCAGTTTTTTTGCTTGCGGTAAGTCAAGATTTGCAGCATCAGATTCAATTTTATTCAAAGTTTGTCTGGTAATTCCAATGGCTTTTGCTATTTCTTCCTGGGTCAAAGACCTTTTGTTTCTTTGTACTTTTATAAACTTACCAAGTGAAATTGCTTTAT
>JAHILC010000320.1 GCA_018897225.1 Actinomycetota bacterium | reverse complement strand
GCGTACTGAGCCTTGAGGTCCAACCAGTATGCAGCCTCCGCATCCGTGACATAGCTCAGGGAAGAATATAACTTCTGGGCCTGCAACAGCAACTGCATTATAATGACAGAACTGAGCGCACTTTTCAAATGATTTGCCTGTATCAGTTAAAAAAACCGGTTGTTTGATTTTTACTTTCTGAATATGCTTAATGTCTGGTTTTAGAAAAAAACTGGCATTTGGCGCTTCAACATCAAAATCAAAAAACTGGCAATATCCAACGCTTAGCGCAAGAGCTGTAGCAATAGTAGTTTTTCCTGTGCCTCCCTTACCACTTGCAACTGATATTATCAATTTAGTGTTGCTCCTTTCAACTTAAGAATTTCTTCCCATACCATAATGAGATTGTGCATCTGGTGTTGGTGTTAAAACCAGTTTTCCGTTTTTTAATTTATCTATTGCTTCCCGGACTGTGCCAGTAACACCTGAATATATATTTATATTTGCAGCGTTAAAGACTCTAAATGAGTTTGGTCCAATTGCACCAGATATAATAGTTGAAACACCCTTGTTTACTACAAATTGAGCAGCCTGTATTCCGGCACCACCCATGGCATTCCTGCTCTCATTTTCAAAAAATTCAAATTTATCATTATCTGTATCATATACAATGAAATAAGGACATCTGCCAAACCTTGGATCTACATTTGAATCCAAATCTGTTCCTGAAGATGATATACATATTTTCATAATAATAACCTCCTTAACTTTTTTCTCTAACCATTTGTATCCCGCATTTTGGACACTTCATTTCATAACATGGTGCACCCTGTTTATGCTTCAGACGGGTACCACAACTCGGACAAACACAAAAACCACCTGGTCCCATACTCTGGCCGCCCATTCTTCCTCTGCCTGCGCCTTTTCCTGCACCCATTCCAGTTCCAGCACCACCTACAGCACCAGTACCTCTGCTTCCTTGCATTTAAAACACCTCCTTTAAACAAGCTTAATGTCGGTGATCGCATTCACTTTTATCAAAGCCATAACCTTTACCGGCACCATGTTCGCATGAACTTTCTCCACCTTTTAATTCACCTTTTATAAAGCTTGCAATTATGTCATCAACTTTGCCATCGACCCCAAGTACATAACTTATGCCATAGTCATTAAACAAATCCGTGGCTCTGGAACCCATCCCTGCAGCAATAATCGTCTTTACACCAAGATTCTTTAAAAACTCAGGAATAAGGCCAGGTTCGTGACCTGGATTATCAATAATCTCTCTGTTTACAACTTTATTTCCTTCTATTTCTGCAATTGTAAAAGAGGGGCACCGGCCAAAATGTGGTGATATATAGATACCTTCAGTTGGGATTGCAATTTTCATTTTTTGTTCCTTTCATTCTATTTAAATAAATTACTTGTATAAATTTTATAAATAAGTTTTCGTCTTTATTGAAAGATCCTCATGCTATTTTACTTCCTGCTCTACTTTTTGTTTGGATAGTTCATCTATTCTTGCTTGCATGTCATCCAACTGCTGCTTTAATAACTCCGACTGATCTTTTAACTGCTCCATTTCCTGTTCTGCTGAATTTTCATTAGATCTTAACCCGCCAGGCATACCAGTCACAAAAAACCTGTGCCTGTATCCTCTGCCGCTGCCGCTGCCTCTGCCTCCGGCAAATCCTCCAGTAAAACCGCCATATTGCTTTGATCTTCCACCATAAAGGTTCATATAACCGGCAACATGATAACCTGCACAGTAGCCTGCTGCTTTGCCAGTCATCGGACCCATTCCTGCTGGACCTGTCCCATCTCCAAAAGGCATCTTCCTTACCTCCCTTGAGTTAAATTATAATAAATTTTATAGTTATGAACCATAGTTCAATATTATATTAATGAACTATGGTTCATTTGTCAATGGGATTGTTTGAATTATTTGAAAGAGTTTGAAAAAAATTAGCTAATAGAAAATTACTGCTACAGACAATCAAGGTTGGAATTTTAAATTAACCACACTCGGAGTCTTGCCCTGTCAATATGTCTATTCCATGAGGAAGAGGTTGATAAATCATTTCAAGGCTATCCTTTACACCTTTTATGCTGCCGGGAAGATTAATTATTAAAGTGCTTTTTCTTATCCCGCTTACTCCTCTTGAAAGAATAGAACGAGGCGTCTTTTTCTGCCCTTCAATCCTGATGACCTCGCTAAAGCCAGGAACTTCTTTTTCAATTATTTCTTTTGTAGCTTCCGGGGTAACATCCCGCGGGGAAAACCCTGTACCGCCAGTAGTCAATATCAAATTTGCTTTTCCAAGATCACAAATTTCTTTTATCTTGTCCCTTATCATACCTACCTCATCTGGAACAATTGAATATTCGGCAATATCCCAGCCTTTTTCTTCAAAGAAATCAACTATATATTTTCCGCTTCTGTCTTCCCTTTCACCCCTATATCCTTTATCACTAACAGTTATTACGGCAATTTTGCGATTTGATTTTTCGTTCATATTTTACCTATTTCTTATAATTTTTTTCAACTATGATAGTATTTCCAACCTTGATTTTACCCGTTTTTATTACCCTGCAAAATAATCCTTCCTTCGGCATAATGCAAGAGCCTACCTGGTAATATATACTGCATGGAGCGACGCATTCTTTGCCTATTTGGGTAACTTCTAAAATTACTTTTTTACTACCTTTGGTTTCAGGATTTTCATCCGTAATGGCTAAAATATCTCCAACTTTTAATCCAATTAAATCGACCCCACGCGTTGTAATGTTTTC
>JAHILC010000319.1 GCA_018897225.1 Actinomycetota bacterium | reverse complement strand
TTTAAATTTAAATATTTTGATGCAAGCTCAATAGTCAGCATGGAATTTTCAATGCCTTTGCTTCCGGTACATGCATTGGATATTCCACTGTTTATTATTATTGCTTTTATATCCCTGCTTTTTTTTAACTGTTCCTTGTTTAAAACCACAGGTGCAGCAGCAAACTTATTTTTTGTAAACGTTCCACTGCAGGTTGACTGTTCAGGAGTGAATAAAATGCAGAAATCTTCTCTAAATTTTCGTATGCCGCAGTGGCATGATGAAGCAAAAAAACTTCTTACATCCGTAATTGTTCCTCCATGAATTAATTCAAATGCACCATGTTCCATATTGCCATGTTCCATATTGCTATGTTCCATATTTACTCCAGGCCTGATTGCTGATAACTAAGATATTTATGAATATAATTTGCATATTATACATAATTATTAAATAATATACAATATTTATTTAAATGCATATGCATAGCAATCCTGGAATTCAAGCATTACTCAACAAGGTTAGCATTTCCTTTGCACTGACTAGCTCGTCTTCCCTGGTTTTCAGTTTACCATCCAGCTTGAGCTCCAGCAGCTTTTCCAGGACCATTTTAAATTCTTTTGAAGGCCTGTATCCTAAATTTTTTAAGTCTTCACCTGTAATTTCCAATCTGATATTAGAAAGTTTTTTCAAATATCTTTCGCTGTTGTTGTTATGGACTCTGCTTTCGCCGGCAATTATAGCTAAAAGCTCATAAGGTAAATCATGAATCAACTTAAATAATATTGAATTACTGGCTATTTTTTCCGAAAGGCTTTTTCTGGCGCTTTCAAACTTTTTAATAGATTCAATTATGACTGACGAGTCTTTATTCTTAATTTTCATTTCAAAGCACCATTGCTTTACAGAACTTGTGCTGCTTTCCATTAATATTATTGCAATTATCAGTCGCCATTTTTCAATTCTTTTTCCCAGTAAAACTTCCAAACTCAAGCATTTCTTCAAGACTTTTTCAATATAATAAATAAACTCACTGGTGAGCTCCCTGTTTATGCCAATTTTTTTCAATGCACCAAGCTCATGTAACCTTCTTAAAGCTTCCCATGGCTTTTCTTCACTTAAGATTGAAATAAGCTCATCCCTTATTCTGATCCCTATAAGTTCGGAAACGATGTTCATTTCAATCGCAGAAATTGCTAACTTTTCGGTCTGGCTGTCCATTTTAAAACCAAGCCTCTGCTCAAACCGCACGGCTCTGAAAATCCTTGTAGGATCTTCTATGAAGCTTAATTTATGGAGTACTTTGATTCTTTTTGCGGCAATATCTTTACGGCCGCCAAAGAAATCAAGTATTGAACCGAAATCATTTTTATTTAAGGATAAAGCCAGAGTGTTTATTGTAAAATCTCTTCTAGCCAGATCTTGCTTAATGTTTCCCATCTCAACATCTGGAAGTGCAGCCGGCTTTTCATAATATTCAATCCTTGCTGAAGCTATATCTATATGCTGCCCATTTTTTAAAATAAGGACTGCGGTTTTAAACTTTTCATAACTGTCAATACGAGCGCTGAGCATTTCGCTCAACTTCCTGGCAAATATGATCCCGTCACCTTCCACAACAATATCGATATCAAAATTTTGCTTACCTAAAAGCAGGTCGCGCACCATTCCTCCCACAAGATAAGCTCTATACTTAAGTTCCCTTGCAGTGTTGGAAACTGCTTCAAAAATATTTTGAATATCATTTGGAAACAAGCCGAATAATCTTTCGTAATTCTGTTGCTTGAAAGGATATTTCAGGAAAGCAAGGCCATGCAGATACCTTAATATATCTTTTCTGGTAACTATCCCGACAATTTTACCTTTATTGATTATCGGTATCCTGCCTATTCCATTTTCTATCATGAGATTCTGGATCTCATCTATTGTTGTATTGAGACTTGCAGTAATTATGCCATGCGATCTGAAGCCCTTTACAGGAGCATGCGACAGACCGTGCTTTATAGCTTTATCTATATCTTTACGGGTAATAATTCCAGCAAGGTCTCCCCCGGCATCAACAATTGGTATTCCTGAATGCCCATACTTCTTTAAAATCTCGTTTACCTTGTAAATACTTTCTTCCTCATTTATTACCCTTATAGGATAGGACATTATATCTTTTGCAGTTAATGGCTGCTTTATATATTTTTGCAGTGAAGAAATTATTTTGCTCTCAATTTCACTAAAA
Organism: Actinomycetota bacterium; assembly: GCA_018897225.1. GTDB lineage: Bacteria > Actinomycetota > Humimicrobiia > Humimicrobiales > Humimicrobiaceae > JAHILC01. Next base: position 1,135 of record JAHILC010000319.1, on the reverse strand, counting down.
CTTAAACCCTTTGTAATGCCAGATGAAGCCTGAGGGTGCCCCCCTCCTCCAACTGCCGTCAGTATCCTGGATACATCAACCTCTATGTCATCGCTTCTTGCAACTATATATGTCTTTTCTTTCATTTTTACCCAGCAAATAACCACTGCAATATCTTCAACCTGGGCAAGTTTCCTGGTAAGAACTGAAAGACCTTCAATAAACTTATCAGTTACAGCATAAGAGATTATTATTTCTTTTTCATTTATTTTAAGTTTCCTGCAGTTTGATATTAATTTTTCAAGCAATTTGTGCTGCTCGTCTGAAAGTGATAGGTTTAAAAACTTCGATATGACAAATAAATTTGCACCATTTTTTAATAGATACGATGAAACGTTGAAATCCTTCTGGCTGGTGGTGGGGTAAGTGAATGATCCAGTATCTTCATAAATGCCAAGTGCAAACAGAGTAGCTTCCAGAGGCGTAATTGTGATTTTTCTTTTTTTAATTATATCCACAAGTATGGAAGTTGTGGCGCCTATTTCTTCAGAATAATCAAGCCCGTAGCCGATATCTTCCCTGGATTTCCTGTGATGATCATATATTATTATTTCAGCTTTTTTTGCTTCAATTAATTCTTTGACCGATCCCAGTCTCCCTGGTATTTTTGTATCAATCATTATGACTTTTTTTACGCTGCTTAAGTCAATATCTGCAGGTTTTTGAAATGCAGGCAGAGAGTCTTCATATAGAGCTAAAAATTTTCTTACGTTTTGATTGATAGAGGTTGGCAATACTACTTTTGCATCGGGATATATTTTACTTGCAGCTATCATGCCAGCAAAAGAATCAAAATCGGAGCTTACATGAGTTACAATAATTTCCATATCAGGCTTAGTCTGCATATTTTTCATAGCAAACTACTTCTGACAAAGATTTCCTTCCTCTTTTAGACGGGTCAGCCGTAGAAGCAGGATATCCGACAGGAGTAAGCGCAACAACTCTTATATTTTCAGGTACTCCAAGGATTCCCTTTACAAGATTTTCTTTAAATGCCCCAATCCAGCAAGTTCCGAGCCCCAGTTCCGTTGCTGCCAAAATAAGATGTTCCATTGCAATTGCAATGTCAACTGGATAACTGTTCATATAACCACCC
>JAHILC010000318.1 GCA_018897225.1 Actinomycetota bacterium | reverse complement strand
TTACCCAGTGCTTTAAATTCGATCTGCCTTATCCTTTCCCTTGTCAGGTTGAACTCCCTGCCGACTTCTTCGAGTGTTTTGGGATAGCCGTCATGAAGCCCATATCTTAATTTGATAATTTTTCTTTCCCGGTCCTTTAAAGTACTCAAGACTATCTGAAGATGTTTTTGGAGCATGGAAAAATATGCTGCATCTGGAGGATTTTCGATTTTAGAATCCTCAATAAAATCACCGAGAAATGTGTCTCCATCTTCACCTATTGGAGTATCAAGTGATATTGTTTCCTGGGCTATATTAATAATTTCTCTGACCCTATCTGGTGTAACATTTAACAGCTCTGCAATTTCCTCAGAATCAGGTTCTCTGCCAAGCTTCTGAAGAAGCCGTCTCTGAATACGAATATACTTATTGACATTTTCTACCATGTGAACAGGAATTCTGATTATTCTTGCCTGGTCTGCAATAGCTCTTGTTACAGCCTGCCGGATCCACCAGGTTGCATAAGTTGAAAACTTAAAACCCTTTTTATAGTCATATTTATCTGTAGCTCTTATAAGGCCAAGATTTCCTTCCTGAATAAGGTCTAAAAATAGTATACCTCTGCTGACATATTTTTTAGCCACACTTACAACAAGCCTTAAATTTGCCCTAATAAGCCTGCTTTTTGCAGACATGTCTCCTTTTTCAATCCTTTTAGCAAGCTGAATCTCTTCATCAGCAGTTAGAAGCCTTACTTTACCAATTTCCTTAAGATACATTCTTACAGGGTCATTGGTAAAAGATTTTATAACTTGATCGATCTTGATTTTTCCAGATTTTTTATTCTTTTTATCCCGGAAATCAACTTCTATTTCATTTCCCAGATTGTCTGTAAAATCAAATAAATCATCTATGAAGATTTTTTTATCTTTTAAATCTACTTCTTTTATAGTTGTATTGATTGTATTCTCAGTAAATATGCGTTCTCTTTTATTTTTTACTAAAACTCCTGTCTTATCTGATTCAAGCACCATTTTTGTCATGAAATTTTATCAACCTCTCTGGATATAAAATTAAAATATATCCTAATCAACTCTCTCTATAGTAAGAGTTATATTATTTTGCCCATGCAAATTTCTTAAAATTAAAATGAAGCAATCCCAACGGTAAGCCTATCGCATAAGGTAAAAGTCCAGGCCTTTTAAATATACTCCATAAAATTAAACTCCAGTAATAATGCCTTCCATTTTCTTTAATACCCAGAAACCATAATGAAGAGAATAGCAATAAAATAGCACCAGGAGCATCATAATCGATTCTGGGCGACTTTTTTGGCTTTATTATAGGTTTAAAAATATATACCTTGCCAAAGGCTTGACTATCTTATCGATGTGTTTCTGGCTGTGTATCTTGGCATTTGACGGGAGCATTTTAATTTCTGCTATCTTGACCATTTCAAGCGTTAATGCTTCTGTCGTTCCCCTTACCATCCATTATTTCTTGGGTTTATCTTTTTTCTTCTCTTCCTTTTTGTCGTTCATAGCTTCCCTCCTTGTTTTGACGAAGTGATGGTAAAGTGGCAATGAAGTTTAAAAATACTTAGTCTATTACATTATACTACTATGCTACTAATAATTATTAAATATTTTTTATACCCAATTTAGTGAAATTTAGCTTGATTATTTGTGCCGGTTGCCGAGTTATAAACTAAAATTACTTAAAAGATGTGTTTAAGGTTGTAATAAGATAATATTATTTAAATTTATTTTTTTATAAGCACATTTTTAAAATAATGATTCATCAAATAGGATACCGCATTAACTTTTTCAAAATCTATATCATTATCTGAATAAATAATTTCTTCATCTGCATTAACACTTAAAACTTCTCCAATAAACATATCATGGGTACCAAGATGGATTATTTGCCTGACCTTGCATTCAATATTTATAGGGCATTCTTTAATTAAGGGAGCATTTACAATAAAACCTTTTTCTTTTGTTAAATCTAATTTTTTAAATTTATCAATATCTCTCCCAGAATTAGTGCCGCAAAAATCACATGCTTTAAGCATTTTCTCTTCAGGAATATTTATTACAAATTCCATTGAAGCGCTTATAAGTTCATGGCTATATCTTGAGGGCCTGAGAGATATTGAAATCATTGGTGGATTACTGCAAACTGTTCCAACCCAAGCAAGGGTAATTATGTTATCTTTGGTTCCATCTGAACAAGAGACCATGACTACAGGATTTGGATACAATCTTTCAGGTTTACCAATAGATTTTTTCATATGATTCCTTTCATTGTTTTAATATTATTGGCCATTTCTTTAATCTACTTTAATATTAGTATTTTCTCAATTGGATGTCTTTTCTGAGGTTTTGGACTGTATCCAGGGTCTGCATATCCAACTGTCAGAACTGCTGTAACACTCCACATAGATGGAATATTTAAAATCTTTTTCATTTTTCTTTCATTAAACCAGCCAACCCAGCAAGTTGAAAGACCCAGTTCTTCTGCTTCTAATACCATATGTTCCATGGCAATAGATATATCAATAATATGATATTTTACTTTGGATATTATCTCGCCAAGATAATGTGTTATTATACTGCTTCTAACAGTACAGCCGACAATAATAAGCGGAGCAGTTATAGCCCACCTGTTAATGACTCCAAGTGTTTCATTGACAACTAGCTTAACAAGGTTTTTGTCAGTTACAGCAATGAACCTCCATGGTTGTCTATTAGAGGCAGATGGTGCAAGTCTTGCAGCTTCAACCATTTTAATAATTTTTTCATATTCTACTGAAGTCAGGCTGTATTTTCTTATGCTTCTTCTTTTTTTAATTATTTCTAATACACTATTCAATTTCTAAATATTTACCATTTCATTGTGTTAAAATCATCAGCTTAAAAATATACCTTTGTTAACCAACTTTCTGCGTTAATTCATCTAGCTTCTTCTTTATTTCATCAGTATCTTCTTTTGAAGGTATATCTGATTTTCTAAGCAACTCTGCAATTCTTTCCTCGTCACTTTTGGTAATTTTACTTTTTAAGTCTTTAAATATTTTCTGTTGTTTTTCTGCAGTCTCTTTTCCTTTTTTAATTATATCTTTAATTAAATCTATTATCTTTTTCTCAGTTATTTTGCTGCTTTCTTTAGCTTTCTTAGTGATATCTTCAATAATTTTATCCTGTTTATCCTTTAAAGGTTCACCTTTCTCAGCTAGATATTTTAACTTTTCTTTAATTACTTTTTCTAATTCAGCACTGTTTGATTTAGCCTTATCCATCAGATCCTGGATAAATTCTTGCTCTCTATTTTTTGCGAGTTCCCCTTTCTTAATTAAATTCTGTGTTAACTTTTCTGCCTTTTCATAAGTTAGGAACGCAACCCCTAAACTTGCTAAATAAGCATCCTCTATTAATTTTACCATGACAGTCCTTTCCTAATTATTAGTTTTCTAAAATTATATATTAAAACAAAAAATTTTATTATTAATTTAATAAGAATATAACTGGTAAAGAAATTTTAATATCTTATGCATGAGCATTTAGTTTATGAGCAATGTTAGAACCTAAAAATGCTTACAAGATTTGTATAAACTTTCCCTTACCCAGTTTCAATATTATTAAAAACTTTTTTATACAAAATCTGCCCATGTCCTTATTTAAGTTATGAGCAGATTTTGATTTTCTTTTTTTTAATTACTTTTTTTAATTTAAACTATCTTTTTAGCAACCATTAATTTTCCATTAATTATTTGCCTTCTTTATGGGGCATGTGGAGAAAAAATATACGGAGGGAGTTTAGAATATATACAGTTACATCTTAGTTGAAATTTTAAAGCCTTAGAATTGACTACAGTAAGGCAAATTTAACCTATTAGGAAATGTGACCCATAGCTAAAACGAAAGAGGTTTATAGGGGGAATAAATAACTGAAATACAGCAAATAAGAAAAAGATTATAGGATATAGAAAGGAAAATAGTCAACAAATACGAATACAATATAGAAAGCTTAAAAGAAGAATCAGAGGCTATAGCACAGCAAAATAGAGGTTTTAAATAAAACCTTAAAACAGACAATTAGGGTTATAGATCCCCTTAAACAGATCTGGAAACCATTATAATTTACTACCTGATAATACAGTTAAAACCTGAATTCTCTGAACTATAAAAAAGTGAGTTTTGTTAGTCATTAAAAAGCATTATAAAATCTGACGTTTCTGACTCTATAAAAAAGTATTCTTCGCTGATAAAATAGAGAAATAACAGCAGAGATAAAACAGAACGATAACAGGACTTAGAGCAAATTGTTAAATTGCTAATACAAATTAAAAAAAATTATTATATAAGTAATGACTCTCATGAAACTAGAGCTAATTGTCCCAGCTACGCAAGAAAATATCCTAAATCAGAAGAAAGCACCATGCCCACACCTGGGTCTAGCGATGGTTGCCGCTCTAACCCCACCAGACGTCGAAGTCTCGTTAACCGATGAGAATGTCACAGTTATTGATTTCCAAAAAGAAACTGACTTAGTGGGGATCACAGTACTCACTATTACTGCCAAACGCGCCTACGAGATCGCCGATACCTTCAGAACGGTAGGAGTTAAGGTTATCTTGGGGGGTAGCCACCCTAGTGCTCTGCCCGAAGAGGCAAGCCAGCACGCCGATGCCATAGTGATCGGGGAAGCTGAGGGAATTTGGGCAAATGTGATCGAGGATTTTAAGGCAAACAAACTACAAAAGATATATAGCCAACATAAGCAGCCTAGCTTGCTCAACTTGCCTATTCCCCGTCGGGACTTGTTTGCCGATGGAGCGTACTATTTCAGGAACACGATCTCAACCACTAGAGGCTGCCCCTATGCTTGCTCCTTCTGCTCAGTTACTTCATTCTTCGGCTATACATATCGCTGTGCCGCCCAGTAGAAGAAATACTCAAGGAGATCGAAACCATGGACCATAAGAAACTCATATGGTTCATTGATGATAATATCGTCGGTAATCCCAAGTTTGCCAAAGAACTCTTTCGCTCTCTTGTTCCCTACAAACTCAAATGGGCTTCCCAGGCTTCAGTCACCATAGCAAGAGATGACGAATTACTCAAACTGGCAGCCGTGAGTGGCTGTGTGATCCTACTCATCGGGTTTGAGACACTGTCCACGGCTAATCTGGCGGCAATAATAATAAAAAAGAATAATGTGTTATAATAAAAAATATTCTTTAAATAAGGAATATATATTTACATCTGTTGCCTCTAGTTCGATAAGAAGATATCATCCAAAGATTATTCTATCCATCAGACAGAGACAGTATTGTAAAAAAGAAAGGTGGTGATAATAAATGGCAAAGAAATTATTTGTAGGAGGACTTGCTTATAGCATAACAAGTTCCCAATTAAAAGATATTTTTTCTAAGATAGGTAAAGTTATTTCTTGTGATGTAATTAAAGATAGGGATACCGATCGGAGCAAAGGATTCGGATTTGTAGAAATGGAAAACGACAAAGAAGCAGATGAAGCTATTGAAAAGTTAAATGACACTGAGCTGGAAGGAAGAAAGGTTATTGTTAATGTTGCAAAACCAAGAGAAGAAAGACCAAGAGGATGGGGTCCCAGAAGAGAAGAAAGACCAAGAGGAGGGGATCGTCGTTAACTTCTAATCCAATTTCCTACAGTAGATAAATAATAAGTGGTAAGATTTTGTGTGGGATAAAATGCTTGAAAAAACTAAATTTAATAAAAAT
>JAHILC010000317.1 GCA_018897225.1 Actinomycetota bacterium | reverse complement strand
TCCGGCTTCTTTCTTAATCATTGAGATTATTTGAGGAATTTTATTTTCAATTTGAGGTGATAATTTCTCACCGTAATCAACTTCTTTTGGATTGATGCCTATTATCTTTAAATCCTTCTCTATTTTTAGGGCTCTAATAAGTTCGAATACTTCTTTTAAATTAATATCATGAAGTGAAAAACTTTTTATAACCTTATTTCCAAAATCTATTATCTCGCCAATATTAAAATTAACTATCTCTCCTATCCCCTGGCCGGCATCCACAGCATCAATAATTATAACTTTATCTGCCTGTTGCAGAAAAAAGATCAAGTCAAAACCTGAGGTCCCGCCATCAATCACTTCAACATTGTCATAATCGGCAAAAATTCCCTGCTCTTTTATTTTTTCTATAACTCTTATTCCAACACCATCGTCGCCCATATAAATATTGCCAAAACCAATTATTTTTATAATTGAATTATTCATTATTTTAAGAATGCCCTAATCCAATCTGCCCAATCATCTAACCCGCTGCCAGTTTTGCATGAAACTTTAATTATTGGACAATTAGGATTCAATTCCTTTATTTTGCTTTCAAAGAAATCATATTCAAAGTCATTATATGCCATCATGTCAGTTTTATTTAGAACCACAAGGCTTGCCCTGATAAAAGCTTTGGGGTATTTGACTGGCTTATCGTCACCTTCTGTAACTGAAGAAAGTACAACTTTGAAGTCTTCACCAAGATCAAATCCTACCGGACAGATAAGATTACCGACATTTTCTATAATTAATATATCCAGATTCTTAAGATTTAATCTGGATATTGCATGGGCAACCATTGATGCATTTAAATGGCATGTCCCACCTGTGTTTATCTGAATTACTTCGTCTATCAAATGCTTTATTTTCTGGGCGTCGTGAGTTGAAGAAATATCACCCTCTATGACACCAATTTTATATTCATTTCCAAGCATTTTAATTGTTTCAATTATTAGAGATGTTTTTCCAGCGCCTGGAGCTGAGAGAAGGTTTATGACAAGAACATTACTTTTTTTAAAAAGACTCCTGTTTACATCTGCCTCTTCTTTGTTATACTGCATTACATTTTCAATGACTTCAATTTCCATATTAATATATTATAATACTTTGACGTTTTCTTAAAAGTAAATTTGAAAATATTTTAATTTCTATTATAATTTAACTTCAATTTTAGTTTAGACAAAGGAAAAATAAAATGGTAGATATTTTGCCCTTGAATGGGCTTATTTATAATCCTGAAAAAATATCGAAATATTCTGAAGTGCTGGCGCCTCCTTATGATATTATTTCAAGCAGCCTGAAGGAAGATTTAAAAAAGCACAACCCTTATAATATTATTGCCTTGACACTTCCTGACGAAACTTCAAGCAAGAATAAATATGAAAATGCAAAAGCAATTCTTGCAGAGTGGATAAAAGAAGAGATATTGAAATATGACCTTAAAAAATGCTTTTACCTTTTTGAAGAAACCTTTATGGAAAATGGAAGCCAGAAAAGTTTTAAAGGATTCATAGGGTTGTTAAAAGTTGAAGAATACGGCGCCGGAAAAGTTTTGAGGCATGAGAAGACTCTTTCAAAACCTAAAGAAGACCGTCTTGCCCTTTTAAAAGCTTGCAGAGCAAATTTGGAATTTATTTATACAATTTACAATGACAGTGATGAGAAAATAAGCGCAACATTAAACCAAGGCTTTAAGGATAGCCCTGATGTTTCTACCAGTGTTAATTATGATTCATCGCTTCATTTTAGATTCTGGAAAATTTCCGATGAAGACATAGTAGAAAAAATAAAGGATATGATGAAATCAAAAACACTTTTAATCGCTGATGGCCATCACCGGTATGAAACATCCAGATTATATAAAGAACATAAATATATTCTTGCCCTTTTTGTTCCTGGCAACCAGAAAGACATTTTAATCCATCCGACCCACAGGGCTATAAAATTTAATAATGCTGTAAAGCCTGAAGAAATAATTAAAAAAATTGAAAAATATTTTACTGTTGAAGAAATAAAGCCTGATACTGCATGCATTAAGGATAAAATGCTGGAAAGTTTTTCAATGCAAAAAAAGAGCTTATGCCTTTATTTCAAAAACAAGGACTGTTATTTTATAACTTTGAAAGCTGATTTAAAAAGACTATATAAAGAGCTAAATATAGTTGAAGAACATTTCAGCACAGATTATGAGTACCTTGATGTAAATATCCTGCATAAGCTGATTATTGAGATAATCCTGGTAGAATTTGGAATTAAGGAAATAAATTTTGTCCATTCCATCGAAGAAGTTTTAGAGCTAATCAATAAAAATGATGTTAATTACGATTTTGACGCAGGTTTTATAATTAATGCACCTACAATTGAAACAGTCCAAAAGCTGTCCTATGCAGGCCAGATAATGCCCCAAAAGTCTACATATTTCTATCCAAAACCATGCAGCGGATTGGTTATTTATAAGTTTGACAGTTAGATTTATTCAGAGTGTTTATCACACCCATTTTCAATAACTTTTATCAACAAATGGTGGGTTGGCGTTAAATTATTTATTTACAAGCTTCACATTCAAGAAATGGGTAGAACAGGATATGCATGGATCGTATGCCCTGATCAGCATTTCACAGCCAAGCTTTATTTCATCTTCCGACTTTTCAATTATTTGTTGAACAAATGTCTCCAGATCCTTTTCGATATTTGCATAATTCATATTGGTTGGAATTATAAGATTCGCTTTTGTTACTCTGCCTTTTGCATCATATGTATAATCATGAATTAAGAGTCCCCTGGGTGCTTCAACTGCACCTACCCCTCTTCCAGCTTTTACATTAATTTTTACCATAGCCTTGCTTTCATCAAGCCCTGCTTCCAGCAGTTCATCGATGAGCTTTATGCTGTCATCGACGCAATGCACTATCTCCACAAACTGTGCAATATTATTCATGAATGTGTTATAGCATGGAGCCGACAGTCCCAGTTCTTCAGAATAAGTCTTTGCATTGTCTGACAGTTGTGAATAATTGTTATTTATTCTTGCAAGGGAACCTACCATATAAGAATCCCTTGAGGCACGGCAATGTTTTCCTGTAGAATGCTGTACTACTTTTTCCACTATTTTTGTAAGATAATCCTGCGGTTTTATTGTCCATCCGTCAGTCGATTTTATATCCCCTTCATACAGTGCATAGTCTTCCTTATTGGAAATGCAAATATACTCTGTCTCCCGTTCAAAGGCCGGTATCTTTAAAGTCTTAAGGACTTTGACAGATGTCTCAAGATCCGGATAGAGCGAGACAAGCATATCTCTTACTTTCAGCAGGTCTTCTTCCGAGGGGATCTTTGTAAAGCCGCCTACAACTGTTGTGATCGGATGTACTGCCCTTCCGCCGATTATCCTGACTATCTCATTTGCAGTTTTCTTTAAATTTAGGGCGATATTTACAACATCAGGATGTGTCTTTATAAGAGGAATAACACTTCCTACACCAAGAAAATCCGGCGCAGCGAGGAAATATACATGCAGGCAGTTGCTCTGAGTACACTCATGGTGGTGGATAAGCTTTCTTAGTTTTAT
>JAHILC010000029.1 GCA_018897225.1 Actinomycetota bacterium | reverse complement strand
TTTAAATTCTTTTATTCCAACCAAAAAAGTAGATATGACAGGCTATTGTGATATCAGCTTCAAATAATAAATCCTCTTCTTGTGCTTATAATCTCAACAATACTATATATATTTATATATAAATATATAAAAAATATTTTAAAAAAGTTTGGTAAAAGTATTTACAAGTATGGTGAATTGTGCTATCTTATGGATAAAAGTGGGGAAAAGTGGTGAAAATCAAAGAATTTTCCCTTAATTTCATTTTAAAATGGTTAACCAATTTTAAAGAAATGTTTATAGGAGAATATCATAGAACAAAAGATAATAAGGGAAGAGTTTTCATTCCTTCAAAATTTAGAGAGGAACTAATCGGAGGTGCAGTCATATCAAAAGGATTTGATGAGAGGTGCCTTTTTTTATTTTCAAAGGAAGGCTGGAACAACCTTCGATCTAAAATACCGGCTGGCCCTATAGCCAAAAAGAATACACTGGCGCTTGCGCGGTGGTTTTATGCTTCTGCAAATGATGAAGCAATTGATCCCCAGGGCAGGGTTAAGATTCCACAGAATCTATCAGAGTATGCAAATCTGGATAAGGATATAGTTCTGGTTGGAGTGTCAGATAGGGTAGAAATCTGGTCCAGACAAGCCTGGTCTAACTATTATGATGAAACAGACAATAAATTTATGAGCGACGATAGCACTTTGGAGGAACTTGGATTTTAACAGTGTTAGAAGACAATGTAAATGATAATAAAATATTAAATTTTAAAATGTAAATGAATTATGAAAATATCCATAAGCCAGTTCTAGTAAAGGAGGTAATAGATTATTTAAATTTAAAAAAAGGTGATGTTATTTTTGACGGAACGCTTGGCGGTGCCGGCCATACCATAGGAATTATTAAAGCCATTGCCCCCACAGGCAAAATAATTGGAGTTGATCTTGATAGCCAGGCCATAAGCACCGCCGCCAGAATACTGGCCAAAAAGAAGCTTTTAGATAACGTTTATCTTGTAAATGATAATTTTGTAAACATCACTGGAATTTTAAAAAAGCTTAAAATTAAAAAAGTAAATGGTTTTTTATTTGATTTAGGTCTTTCTTCAATGCAAATTGACGGGTCAGGGAAAGGTTTTAGTTATATCAGGGACGAAAAACTTGATATGAGGTTCGGAAACAACGGGGAGATCGATGCATATTCGATAATAAATGGATACTCTGAAGAAAGACTGAAAGAAATTTTTTATAAATTTGGCGAAGAAAAATGGTCTGGCAGGATTGTAAGGAGCATATTAAATCACAGGAAAATAAAGAATATAGAAACTACCGGCGAGTTATCAGAAATAATTAGCAAAGCAATTCCGGCAATACTGGGCTATCAAAGGAAGGGACATCCGGCAAAAAGAATTTTTCAGGCTTTAAGGATTGAAGTCAATAATGAGCTTGAGAATATAGGCAAATCATTGGACCAGTCTATTAGTTTTCTTGAAAAGAAAGGGAGAATTGCAGTTATTTCCTATCATTCGTTAGAAGATAGGATAGTGAAAAAGAAATTCGAAAATTTTTCAGGTAAGTGTGTTTGTCCACCTGATTTTCCCATTTGCAGGTGTGATGCAGAGAAAAAGGGAAATATTTTAACAAAGAAGGCAGTTAGACCGTCAGTCAAAGAAATTGAAGATAATCCAAGGTCTAAAAGCGCAAAGTTAAGAGTTTTTGAAAAAGCATAACAAAAAAGCATAACAAAAATGAGCGCAAGGTTAGCAGAAGAAGAATTATATAGCAGGAAATCATACCCGTTGCTGTATCTGGTTAATAAGCAGGAAAATACGGGCAGAGAAAAGGTTATACAATCACGCACTGGAATTTTTTATGTGTGCATGATAGTTGTTGTTTTTGCATGCCTTGGACTTTTGCTGAATATAGGGTTGAAAACACAGGCTATTAATTATGATAAAAAGATATTTGACAGCAATGAGATGATTTCCCAGGAGAAAGAACGCGCTGACAGGTTAAAATTAAAAATCTCTGAATTAAAAAGCCCTGATAGGATTATTAATGTTGCGGAAAACGATCTTGGGATGAAGATGTCAGAGAATATAAAAGTGATGAGAGTTGTGGGGATAAATCTAGCAAAAGAAGAAAAAATTCATGATTATATTGCAAAAAGTCCTACACCAGAGTTAAAGCAATATGACAATTTTTTAGGTACAATATATAGTATAAAAGATATTATAATGGTAGTTTCAGAAGGAGTGTTAACATTTTTCATACCATAATTTATAATTGAAAAAATTTTTAAGATGATTAGGGTAACTAATAATAAAATAAACAGGAAACGAATATATTTCCTGTTTATTTTATTTGTTGCAGCTTTTGCTTTGCTTATATATAAGCTTGTCTCAATACAATATATATATGCTTCAAAGTACCAAAGTTATGCAGAATACCAGCATATGGATCAATTTACAGTTAATGCCAAAAGAGGAAAAATATTGGATAGGAATGAACAAGAATTGGCTACAAGCTTAATTGAAAAAACAGTTTATGCAAATCCAAAGATGGTCATCAGCGCAGAGCAAGAGGCAGAAGCGCTATCAAAAATATTGGATATGGACGCTGGAACAATAGAACAAAAGCTCGACAGCAAGGAGTTGGGCTTTGTTTATATTAAAAGACAGATAAGCTCAGAAGTTGCAGAACTTATAAACCAGTTAAATCTTCCAGGAATTTACACACAAAATGAAACAAAAAGGTACTATCCCCAAAACGACCTTGCTGCTGCAATTGTAGGTTTTACAGGCTTAGATAACAATGGGTTGAATGGGGTTGAGCTGGAATATGAAAAACTTCTCAGGGGTATTGATGGGAAATACATAATTGAAAAAGATGTATATGGGAAAATAATACCAGGCAGCAAAAATAATTATATATCTCCTATGGATGGCGGTGATATAGTGCTTACAATTGATTCGCAGATACAATATATTGCTCAAAAAAAATTAGAAGAGGTCACAGACAAGTATAAAGCTCTAAGGTCTATTGCGGTAGTTATGAATCCGCAGACTGGAGAAATTTATGCTATGGCGGGTTATCCGGGATTTGAACTGAATAATTATCAGCAATATGACGAATCCTTATATAAGAACCAGGGAATTTCTTTTACATATGAGCCTGGTTCCACATTCAAAATAGTAAATATATCTTCTGCAATAGATAATAACTGCATTAAATATGACCAGACATTTAATCTGCCTCCAAGTATAAAAGTCGGAGATAAAGTAATTAAGGAAGTTTTTAGAACTTATAATATAAAATATACTACTGGTGAAATAATTAAATATTCCAGTAATATCGGGGCGATTACTTCAGCGCTCTCAATGGGGAAAAAATTGTTTTATGAATCTATAAAGAAATATGGATTTGGGGAACCAACGGGGATAGATCTTCCTGGAGAAGAAGGTGGAATTTTATATAACTATAAGAACTGGTCTGCATCCACAATTGGCGCACTGGCAATAGGCCAGAGTATTTCAATAACTCCACTGCAGCTTGTGAGGGCAGCGTGTGTGATTGCAAATGGCGGTTATCTGGTAACACCAAATATTGTAAAGGAAGTCAGGCTTCAAAACGAGAAGGTAGAATATTTTGAAAAAAAAGAAAAGATCAGGATTATAAGTGAAACTACAGCCAACAAGATGAAAGACATGATGCTTGCATGTGTGGAAGATGGCTCAGGCACTAGAGCGCAAATTGAAAATGTTAAAGTTTGTGGAAAAACCGGAACTGCACAAAAAGCAAACCAGAGCGGGATTGGTTACAGCGAAGGAAGAATTATTACTTCATTTGTAGGTTTTGCGCCTTACGATAATCCACAAGTTGCAATCATAGTAGTAGTTGATGAGCCACATGGTCCCGATAATGAAATATTTGGCGGCACTGTTGCAGCTCCTATTTTTAAGGAAATCATGAATTTTTCTTTAAAAAGACTAAGGGTGGGGCAGTATGAAGCTTAGGGATGTTTTAAAGGATATCGAATATGTCAGTATCATTGGTCCGCAGGACGTTGAGATAACCGGAATTTCTATTAACTCAAAAAAAATTAAAATGGGGAATTTGTTCCTTTCTATTAAAGGTTTTAAAAAAGATGGCCATGATTTTGTCCCGGAAGCAGCACAAAATGGCGCAGCAGCCGCAATGGTACAGAAAGTTCTAGAACTTCCAAAAAATATAACCCAGATATTAGTTAAAGACTGCAGGATGGAGTTTCCAAAAGCCTGCAGGAATTTTTATAAAAACCCGACCAGCTCACTGGCATTGATAGGCGTAACAGGAACTAACGGAAAGACTACAACAGTTTTTTTGACTGATTCGATTTTGAAGTCTGCGGGGCTGAAAACTTCATTGATTACAACTGTTGGAGCTTTTATTGGGTATGACTTGCTAGCCTTTGATAGAACTACACCTGAATCACTGGATTTGAATGAATTTTTTTACAGGAGTGTTCAGGAAGGGATAAAAGCCGCAACAATGGAAGTATCATCTCATTCTATCGATCTTCACAGGGTAGATTACCTTGTATATGATTATTTTATTTTTACGAATTTAACTCAGGATCACCTGGATTATCATACAAATATAGAAAATTATTTTGAAGTTAAAAAAAGACTATTTTTAAAGGAAAACAGAAAAAAATATGGAGGCAGGGGAGCCGTAATTAATATTGATGACATGTATGGAACAGCCCTGGCAAAGGCAACTGATTTAAAATTGCTAACATATGCAATAAAAGATAAGAGCGCTAGACTGGTTGCAAGTGATATCAATAATTCTATTAATGGGACTAGCATGCATTTAAATTATCAGCGCCAGTCTGGAGGTAATTTTAAATTTAAGATAAGCTCAAAGTTATGCGGGTTTTTCAATGTTTATAATATATTAGCTTCTGCAGGCACAGGCTTAATTATGGATCTGAATGTAAAAGATATTCAAGATGGAATAAAAAAGATGGCAGGAATCCCTGGCAGGTTTGAAAAAATTACAATGCAAAATACAAGAAATGTTATAGTGGATTATGCGCATACTCCTGATGGGTTGAAAAATGTTTTAAAAACGGCTAAGTCATTATTGGAGCCAGGCGGGAAGCTCATTTCAGTTTTTGGCTGTGGCGGCGATAGAGATAAGATAAAAAGGAAGATAATGGGTGGGATAGCAGCTCTGCTGGCTGATTTTACGATAATTACCTCAGATAATCCAAGGACTGAAGAACCAGAAATGATTATGGATATGATAGAAGAAGGATTCCTCAAAGCCGGTACTCAAAAATATATGAAAATGGCTGACAGGAAAGACGCAATATTTTATGCACTTGATACTGCCGGGGAAAAAGACATTGTAATTATTGCCGGAAAAGGCCACGAAGATTATCAGGAATTCGCAGATTTCAGGATACATTTCAGCGATCAGG
>JAHILC010000316.1 GCA_018897225.1 Actinomycetota bacterium | reverse complement strand
TACCAACATCTATTTTTGTAATCATCTCCATCTGCTCTGCTCCATGTGCAGCGATAAATGTCCGCTTTGTTAGAGTTCTTGTTTTATTGGTTTTTTGTGGTATTAATAGCAGTTTAAGTGATGTGCCTAATCTAACTATTATACTTTCAACGACAAATACACCGTCTCCCATAAATTAACGTGTGCTGCAGTGATAGGAGTTATCCTTGCGAAACCGAACCTATGTAAAATAGCAAATCCATTATAGAATCAGGCAATTACCCCGGCAGATACATTATTTATACCTTGGGGAACTAAAAGCAAATTCTCATGCATCACTGGCAGATACCTTGTTGATACCTGGGGGAACTAAAAGCAAATTATTATGCAAAAAATGGTCAAGCTTAAAGATTGCTTTCTCTTTTTTCTTTTTCGGGATTTTGGTTTTGAGGATGATCTCCCAAAAATTAAGTACCTTTGGAAACCACCTACCCCGCCGTGGATTGGACACTACTTCCTTAAGGTCCTCCTCTGTATAAACCGAATAGAGCCATTTAATTCTTCCGGCATCTCCATAATTTAGAACCTGGGTAATAATGATTTCTTTATCTTTTGCAAGGTCCATATTGTCAATATTATATGACCACAAGCAGGGGATAATGTTTTTTGGTATTTTCTTTTTCATCTCTTTCTTCTCCACGTTTCTTCTATTTTTTCAGCCTCAGTAATAAAGAACTTTTTTGCATCTTTCCAGTTAAAAGGTTCAAGAAGCTCAATATTTCTATCATTGCTTTCAATTTCAGCATCTTTAAAGTAAGTCAATGATTGAAGCGCCAGATATTCGTTGAAACCGGGGTATTTTTCCCTGGCAAAACCGAAAATCTTTCCCAGCCCTATTTTCTTGATTAAAAAATAAAGGTCTACAAAATCACGTTTTGTTCCTCTCTGGATAATCGCAATCATTTTCATCGCGGCAATATCTTCAAGTGAAGCAAGATTACAATATCGGCTTTTCACAAGATTTCGAACCAATGGGTAAGAATAAGTAAAAAGACTGATACTAATGTCATTTAGTTCCAGAAGCAAAGTGTTTTTTTCTGTAATTGTGGATAGTAAAATTTTTCTGTTCTTCTGCCTCTGAAATTGTTCATAAATTCCTGCAGGGTGAAATTCTTTTTCAGTGTAAAAATCAAAATCCACAGAAGTTCTATGTTTAATCTGAAGAGACAGGGCAGTACCGCCTGCCAGATAAAAATTTTGCTCCTTTAAAAATACAAGCCTGGGTAGGATTTCTTTCTGGTCCACGGTCAAAACTTCCCAAAATATTTTCATTTTCTAATTATAAACCAATAGGCTTTTTAACTCAAATACCCCATTTTTTACCAAGCCAATTTTTATTTATATTATTTATATTATTTATATATTTGCACATATATGCTAAAGTATAATTTATGTCTGCAAATGCTTTAGCAATTAGTAAAAATACACAAGAGTACAGGACAAGAAAACCCCAGTACGGCCCATATTATCAGTGCATAGAAGAAAGTCTGAAAGAAATTCTTTCATGACGTTTTGTGCCTTGAGCGAAGCGAAAGGAATGGTTATAACTATGAAACTTTTGAAAGGGTTTATGAGAGAAAATACCAGGCAAAATACGGATACTTTAGACCAATTATATCTAAGGTAATATGCTAGTATCTTGATTGTGGTATACTTCACAATGGATTTGCTCGCATAAAATGCCGTGTCTGTAACCACGAGTACCTCCTTGCATTCTCCTGCAAGCGACGCCATTTTTACCCTTCATGCCATGTAAAGCGTGTTATCCAGTTTGGCGAGTTTGCCTGCTCAAATGTACTAAAAAATGTTCCACACAGACACTTTGTGTTTTCAAATTTGACAGCCTGGATTTTATTGCATGTCTTTCAAGCCACATCCCAAACAAGAATGAACAGATGTTGCGTTACCTGGGTTTTTACAGCAATGTATGCCGGGGCAGAAGGAAAAAACAGGGGACAGCAGAATCAGAATATGTCATAGAGGGGGAGGAATATAATAAGGGCTGCAGCAAGACCTGGGCAAGGCTAATTAAAAAAATCTATGAGGTAGATCCTCTGATATGTCCCAAGTGCGGGGGCAATATGAGGATTATTGCATTTATTGAAGATATTTATAAGAATTTGCTTTTGGATCTCCCAGGTATAAAGCATGAATACACACCATAATATTGTATTGTAAAGAATTTATTTATAAAAAAAAATTATTAATACAATTCTTGACAGGAAGCCCCAAGTATTAAAATTTCGAACCAATTCTTAAAGAACTTAATAAATATCAAGAATATATTCAAAAAATAAATAATTTTCTTATCTACCTAAATTAATGTTAAATATAGTTATATGTTTTAAAATCTAACAATATCTGCTTGATATTCTAACAAATGGTGTTATAATTTCAAAGGAAAGGAGGTAAAATGTCTAATTTAGAAATAAACAATAAAAAATCATTAGGGATACTCATAAAAAAATACAGAGAAGAATTTGAGTATT
>JAHILC010000315.1 GCA_018897225.1 Actinomycetota bacterium | reverse complement strand
GATTTTAATTTCTTTCATCTTTTTAATTAGTTCAGGTTAATCTGTTATGGAAGGCCTTTATCCAGCCGACAGGCTTATTTCTTATCTTTATGCCCGCATTATATAATATTACTATACATTTGTATAGTATAATTTAAAAAATATTTAAGGCAGTACTTTAAAAAAGATAATATAATTAAAAAATCTTAATTTTTTAATGAACTGAAGCAATTGTGATGGATAAAAATAATTTGAGAATAGAAAACCATCCTGTTCTGGGTGAATATATAAAAGGTAAGGAAGTAAAAATAACTTTCGACGGGAAAGTAATAACCGCTTACAAAGGGGAGACGATTGCAACGGCTCTTATTGCTTCAGGGATTAAAGTTTTCAGATATACTCCTAAAAAAAATATGCCAAGAGGACTATTTTGCGCAATAGGCAGGTGCACCGATTGCGTAATGGAAGTAAATGGAAGGCCTAATATCAGGACCTGCATCACTCCTGTTGAGAATGCTATGATAATAAATACTCAAATAGGCGCCGGTCAATGGAAGGAAGGTTCCAATTGAAGACCGAACTAGCGGTAATTGGCGCCGGACCTGCGGGTCTTTGTGCGGCAATTGAAGCTGCAAAAAATGGAGTGGATGTAACCATAATTGATGAAAATAAAAAACCGGGAGGCCAGCTTTTCAAGCAAATACACAGGTTTTTTGGCTCGGAAGAACATCTTGCCGGAACCAGAGGTTTCGAAATTGGGAACATGCTCCTTGAAGATGCAAAAAAATATGGTGTTAAGGTTCTGCTTGATAGTGTTGCCTGGGGGCTTTTCCCGGATTTAACGATAGGCATTTCCACTGATAAAAAAGTATCGATTTTAAAGACAGAAAAAGTTGTGGTTGCCACAGGAGCAATTGAAAATTCTCTTTCTTTTCCTGGATGGACTTTGCCAAACATAATGGGCGCCGGGGCTGCACAGACAATGATTAATATAAACAGGGTGCTGCCTGGCAAAAAGGTAATTACACTGGGTTCAGGAAATGTGGGATTGATAGTATCCTATCAACTAATACAGGCTGGAGCTGGAGTGGTCGCTGTTGTTGAAGCTCTTGATCATATTGGTGGTTACATGGTTCATGCTGCCAAGATTGCAAGAATGGGGGTAAAAATATTGACTAACCATACAATTACTAAAGCGATGGGCGATAAGTTTTTAGAGAAAGTAGAAATAGCAAAAATAGATAGTAATTTTAATGTTGTAAAAGGCAGTGAAGAAACTATAAAAGTTGATCTTGTATGCATTGCTGTTGGGTTAAGACCTTTAAGTGAGCTTTGCTGGATGGCAGGCATGAGATTTGAATACTTTTCCGAACTTGGAGGATTTATCCCGGTTCATGATGAGAATATGCAGTCCAATATTGAAGGCATTTATGTTGCTGGAGATGTAGCGGGCATTGAAGAAGCATCAACAGCAATGGAGGAAGGCAAGCTTGCAGGCATTGCAGCCAGCCAGGCTCTTGGAAAACTAAGGATGGGGAACCAAGAAGCATCCTCCATACTTAATGAAGCTAGAGAAAGGCTTAGAACCTTAAGGCTGGGACCATTCGGAGAATACAGATATCAGGCTAAAGAAAAGATTATCAGCAAGTATTATAATTAAAAGTATAACCAAGAATCAAAATGTTTGACAATAAATATTTGGAAAAACTCAAAAAATCACCAGGTTACCCATCAGAAGAAAGATTGGAAAAAGGAACGGTAGCAGTAATTGAATGCCTGGAAGAGATTCCCTGCAACCCATGCGAAACCGTCTGTCCAAAAAAATCAATAAAAGTAGGAAAACCTATAACCAATTTGCCTGAATTTAATGATATATGCAGTGGCTGCGGCAAATGCATGGTAGTCTGTCCGGGACTTGCAATTTTTATGGTCGACAAGTCTTTTTCAGGTATTGAAGCTGCAATTTCTATTCCATATGAACTACTGCCTTTGCCTGGCAAGGGGGATAAAATTGTTGCCTTAAACAGAAACGGTGGAGATGTTTGCAAGGGTAGGGTTGAAAGAGTTAAAACTGGAAAAAGTTTTAACAAAACAAACATCATTACGATTTCGGTTCCAAAAAAATTTTCAGACGAAGTCAGATTTTTCAAATTAGCAAAATAATTTTAAAAAAAAGTTTTTATTTTATGCAATTGGGTCAAGTAATGAATGAAGACGAAATAATAATATGCAGATGTGAAGAAATTACACTTGGAGAAATCAAGAAGGCAATAAGGGAAGGCGCTCATGATGCTGACTCTGTAAAAAGAATGACAAGAGCCGGCATGGGACTTTGTCAGAATAAAGCATGTTATAATTTAATTGCCGGGATTATAAGCAAGGAAACTGGAAAAAAACTTTATGAGATTACACCTTTTAAATCCAGACCGCCAGTCAGGCCTGTTAAGATCAAAAGCTGGTGAAATAATATTTTATTTAACTAATGTGATTCTTGTTTTAGTTTTTAAAATTATATAAAATACAAATTAAGGCATAAGTAAGCTTTAAGAGATTGTTTTTGCATAAATTTGTCATTTTGTTTGTTGTTTTGAATGGAGCAACAATTGCTTGGAGAAGAGAGAAGAGAATATATATTAAATCTCATAAATAAAACCGGTAGCGTAGCTGCAATTGATGTTGCTAAAACTTTGAATATTTCTGAAACTACTATACGAAGAGATTTAAACAAGCTTTCCAAAAAAGGCCTTGCAAGAAGAACACACGGTGGAGCAATAAATAGCCTATCTGTTGGCCATGAAATGAAGTTTGATGTTCAGAAGGAAAAGTTTAT
>JAHILC010000004.1 GCA_018897225.1 Actinomycetota bacterium | reverse complement strand
TTTATTTCTGCTTTGAGTTCATTTTTGTCTGTAAGGATGCTATTAAGTTTTTTTAATAATCTTTGTTCTGCAAGCAAGCTGCCTGGCTTAAATTTTTTTATAATATCTTTAGAAATTTCCCATCCGTATACCAGACCCTCAATAAGTGAGTTACTTGCAAGCCTGTTTGCTCCATGCGCACCAGTCGCTGCAGTTTCCCCGCAGGCATAGAGTCCTCTAATATCCGTATGGCCTTTTAGGTCAGTCTTGATTCCACCATTTAAATAATGTGCTGCTGGAAAAACTTTAATCAAGTCTTTGTTCAGTATGAGCCCATTTTCTTTCAATTTTGCGACTATATTTGGAAAACGGACTTTCAGCATGTTTTCAGGCAAATGCGTAGCATCAAGGTGAACAAATTTAATATTCTGATCCTTCATCACTTTAATCATTTCCTTGACAACAATATCTCTTGGGGCAAGTTCTGCCCTCGGGTGTTTACCTATCATGAATCTATTGCCAAAACTGTCCCTAAGGTAAGCCCCTTCACCCCTTAAGGCTTCAGTAATCAGGTAAAGGCTGCCTTCATTGGTTTTAAATACAGTAGGATGAAATTGCATAAACTCAATATCTTTTATGGAAGCGCCAGCCCTGTAAGCCATTGCGATTCCATCCCCGGTTGATATTGTCGGATTTGTGGTAAGCTCGTACAGCTGGCCAATACCGCCGCTTGCAATAATAATATTTTTTGCAGGATGTATTTCTATGGCAGATGTAGTAAGGTTTACTGCTATCACTCCAAGGCAGCTGTCATTAGCAGTTATTATGTCAAGCACAAGGTATTCAGGATAGAATTCAATTTGCCCGAAATTCTTGGAGTATCTTACAAGCTTCTTTTCAATTTCCTCACCCGTAGCATCTCCGCCTGCATGAAGTATCCTTGGATAGCTGTGTCCTCCCTCAGTGGTGAGGCTGATCTCTCCACCCGAAATATCAAAAATAATGCCAAGCTCTATTAAATCTTCAATCATTTTTGGAGCATATTGAACTAAAAATTTTACTGCCTTGCTGTCACAAAGTCCCTGCCCGGCTTTTATAGTATCTTCATAATGATTCTTCCACTTATCAGGTTTTTTGATTGCCGCGGCGATGCCACCTTGCGCATACCAGGTTGTTGATTCTGAAAGTGAACTTTTAGTTAAAACCTTTACTTTGGTATGTCTTGAAATCCTGATTGCTGTCGAAAGCCCGGCAATACCGCTACCTATAACTATGCAGTCGCTGCAATTATAAGTCTTTTGGCTTTGGAATAAATCTATCAGGTATCGTTTCTGCATGTGCTTAAATATTTGTTAATTATAAATTGTTAAAATGGCTATGCCTATATAATCTGAGAATAATATTTAACCTAAGGCTGACATTTAGCTAATATTTAACTTATTGCTAACATTTAATCTGAGCCTATCACCTAACTTAAGGCTAACATACTATCAATTGCCGTGCGAGCCTTATCAATAACATCCTGCGGGAGCCTTATCTCAAACTGCTCCTCTTCCAGAGCCCACAGTAATTTTTCAAGATTTATGAGTTTCATATTGGGGCATATTGCATGACTGGATGCTGGATAAAAAACTTTGTCATAATTCTCTTTTTTTAACCTGTATATTAAGCCAATTTCCGTTCCTATGATAAACTCTTTTTTAGTTGATTGTTTTACAAAAGACAACATGACACCCGTGCTTGCTACCTTGTCTGCTATTTCTATTACATCAGGAGTGCATTCGGGATGTACGAGCACAACAGCGCTAAGGTGCTCTTTTTTAAGGGCTATAATTGTTTTCACATCGATACTCGCATGGGTAGGGCAAAATCCATTCCAGAGTATCATCTTCCTGCCAGTCTGGCTTTGAACATAGCTTCCCAGGTATTTATCAGGGATAAAAATAATTTGCTTGTCCTCGGGGATTGAATTAACTACTTTTACAGCATTTGAAGATGTACAGCAGATATCACTTAATGCTTTTACCCGGGCAGAAGTATTTACATAACATACAACTACAGCGCCAGGATATTCTTTTTTTAAATTTGTTAGTTGCTTATCAGTAATCATGTCAGCCATGGGACACCCGCTGTATTTATCTGGCAGAAGGACTTTCCTTTCTGGAGAAATAATCTTGGCTGTTTCTGCCATAAAATGCACCCCGCAAAAAACAATAATCTTGTTTTTTACCTTTGAGGCTTTTATGCTCAGCTGAAGTGAATCACCGACAAAATCGGCAATATCCTGAATTTCATCTATCTGATAATTATGCGCAAGTATTATGGCATCTTTTTCTGTTTTTAGCTTTACAATATTGTCTATTAAGCTTATATTCTTTTTCATATAAAAATTGTTTAAATTTTAAAGATAGATTTAAATTATATAGAAAAAAGCATATAAATAAAATATCATTTCAAGTACATTTCTATATGAGGTCTCGGGATAGGTCTAGATAGGGGTAAATTAATTGAAGTTAATTATCAGTGAAAAAGAAATAGCAGCAAAAAGAATTGCCAGCATATTATCAGGCAATGGGCAAAAGGAAGAAAAAGTTTATGGAGTGTCTGTATACCATATAAAGCTTGGTAAAGACGAATGTGCGGTAATAGGCCTTAAGGGCCATATTCTTAAAGTCGATTTTCCAAAGGAATATTCAAACTGGTTCAAGGTAGATCCGGTAGATTTAATTGATGCTGAAATTGAAAAAACCCCCATACATAAGAATATTGTTCAAGCTTTAAAAAAAGTTGCAGGCGATGCAAGCGAAGTAATTATTGCTACAGACTTCGACAGAGAGGGCGAGCTTATTGGCTATGATGCGTGGCAGGTTGCGATTGGAAAAAACAGCCTGTTAAATGCAAAAAGAGCCAAGTTTTCTGCAATAACCAATTCAGATATTGGCAGCGCTTTTGCAAAGCTTGAAAAGCTTGATTTAAATCTTGCTTTTGCGGGAAGAGCAAGGCAGGACATTGATTTAATCTGGGGTGCAGTGCTTACTCGATTTATATCACTGGCCTCATATCAGGTTAAGGAAAATTTTCTCTCTGTCGGCAGAGTTCAATCTCCAACCCTAACTCTCATAGTTGACAGAGAAATGGAGATACAGGCATTTGTAACTACTCCTTATTGGGTTGTCAATGTAAAGCTGAAAACCGACAGAGGCGAGGAATTTGAAGCAACTCATAAGAAGAAAAGGTTTTTAAAAAAGGAAGAAGCGTCAAAAGCTTTTTCAAAAATTTCTGGCGAAGGTGAAGTTTTAGATGTAAATGAAACCATAAGGAGCATAGCCCCACCCACACCTTTTAATACAACGTCGCTTATAGTTAGCGCAAACTCAATTGGATTTACTGCTGCAAAAACTATAAATATAGCAGAAAACTTATATATGAACGGCTATATCAGCTATCCAAGAACAGATAATACTGTTTACACTGCATCAATAGATCTTCAAGAAATTACGAAAATGCTCAAGGTTTCTGGTAGCTTTGCTGATGCCTGCAGCGATGTGCTAAAACAAAGCAAAATTATCCCTTCGCGCGGCAAGAAAAGGACTACAGACCATCCCCCCATTTATCCAACATTTTCCGTAAGCAGGCAGAGCCTTAGTAGCGATGAATGGAAATTGTACGAGCTGATCGTAAGAAGATTTTTATGCACACTGCTCCCGCCAGCCCAAATAAAGAGTATCACGGCAAATATAAATGTGAGCGGGGAAGTATTTGTTGCAAATGGTTCAAATATTATAAAGGAAAACTGGATTAAGCATTATCCTTACTACAAGCATGAAGACGTCTATATTCCAAATCTTGTACCTGGTCAAAAATTAAAAATTATTGACAGGGAAATGCTTGATAAGGAAACAAAACCTCCTGCAAGATATACACAGGGCAAGCTTGTGGAAAAAATGGAAGAGCTGGGACTCGGCACTAAAGCTACAAGACATACCATAATTCAAACGTTGATTAGCAGAGGCTACATAAGAGGTAATCCGCTTGTGCCGTCAGAAAAAGCAATTGCTGTTGTAAAAATATTAAAAAAGCATGCCGAAAAAATTTCTTCTCCTGATATGACTTCCGAGCTTGAAATGGATATGGATGGAATAGCAAGAGGGGATGAGACCAAGGATGAAGTTGTAGAAAAATCAAGGGAAATGCTAAAAGATGTAATGGTCAACCTTAAAAATGTAAAAGCGGATATTTCTCAGGAAATCAAAAAAGCTGTAAAGGAAGATTTTATAATAGGAAAGTGCCGCCAAAAAGACTGTGATGGAAATTTGATAGTAAGAGTTTCAAAAAAATCAAAGAAAAGATTCATAGGCTGCAGTGCTTATCCAAAATGCACCAGCACTTTTTCACTCCCACAGCTTGGTATGATCCTTCCTACTAAAGACAAATGCAAGCGCTGCGATTATCCCGTAATAAGGATAATAACAAAAGGTAGAAAGCCATGGGATCTTTGTATCAATGGTGATTGTCCCGGAAAAGATGAAAAATATAAAAATTACAAATCTAAAAAACCAGGTCAAAAATCTTCTGATTGAGGCAAGCTTTTGTCTCCCTGATGACATCATGCAGTCAATCAAAGCAGCACGCGAGAGAGAAACAAATCCCGTTGCTTTAAGAATGCTTGATTATATGCTTGAAAACGAAAAGATTGCCAGAGTCCAAAAGCTTCCATTATGCCAGGATTGCGGGACTGTCTACATAAATCTGGAAATAGGTCCAGATATCTGCCTGGAAAATGGTTTTACAGAAGCATTAAATAGTGCAGTTTCTGAAGTTTACAACTACTGTTTCCTGCGCAAATCCATTGTAAGTGATCCACTTTTTGAAAGAAAAAATACTTTAAGCAACAATCCTGCAATTATCAATGTAAGCCTTTCTTCAATTGAAGGAATAAAAATTGAAGTGAATTTAAAGGGCGGCGGAAGCGAAAATTGCTCCTACCTTTTCATGCTAAACCCGTCTGAAGGCCAGGAACAAATAATTAATAAAGTTCTTGAGGTTGTAAAGGGGAATGTCACAAAATGCTGCCCGCCGGTAATTATAGGAATCGGTATTGGCGCAACAGCTTCAGAAGTTTCAAGGCTTGCTATAAAAGCAAGTTTTAGAAATTTAAATTATAGAAACTGTGATCCAAGGTACGCCGGTCTTGAGGAAAAGATACTGGGTCTGGTAAATGAGACAGGAATCGGCCCTCAAGGCGTTGGTGGAAAAACAACCGCCCTGGCATGCAACATTGAGTTTGCTCCATGTCATATGGCTACCCTGCCGGTTGCAGTTTTCCTGGGATGTCATTCCACAAGGCGAGCTGAAAAACATCTGGATAAGTTTTAAAAATCTTTTTTACAAATAAAATTGCTTTTGTTTAGACTAAAATAGACAGATTTAGTACCTAATACTATTATGTTATAATGCCATCGTGTTATAATTCTTAATGTATTAGATTCTTAATATTAAAATTAAAAATTATTTGGAGATAACAATGAATACAAAAATTAAAATGGTTTATTGGAAAGGTGAAAAATTCTGGTTAGGCAAAATTCTTGAGCATCCTGAAATTATGAGTCAGGGTGAAACAATAGAAGAACTTGAAGAGAACCTGAAAGATGCATATAAGTTAATGTTAATGGACGATGTACCCTCAGATTATCAGCTAAAAGAAATCTCAGTATGAAGCATAATGAATTGCTAAAACAATTAAAAAAAGAAGGCTGCATATTTTTTAGACCTGGATCAAGACATGATATTTATATAAATCATTAAATAATCTTTTGACTAAAATGGGAGGCAGGGACGAGATGATAAAGGCGTCCATAAATCTGCAAGGAACTTAAGGAGAAAGATATACCTAAAGGCTTTAGTCTTAAAAAGACATGGAGCGTCATGGCTTCGGTTGGAACAGGTGGAGTAGAGATTGGTTTTACAATATCTTAGGCTTGTATAATGACTATAAGGTAAGGTACTACCAGGCTTAATAGCGCTGCCAATACGATAGGTCACATAAACTTTTAGGTGAAGTTAACAAGAAAGCCTAAGTTCGGGAAATCTTAAACGCTGGGTTTGACGTGGCGGGAGCTGGAAACGTACTGATAGTATTTCAGTGGCGCGCCAGTTCTCGACCCTACTTAAAAGAATTAGAGAAGTTTAGAAAACTTATTGATGGTAGTGGATTCCAGAAATAAAGAGTTCGAAATTGTGCAGCTTAGATCCACCATCTGAAATAAATGTAATCTTATTGAAAAAAAATCAGGAATATTCCTATAAGCAGGCAACCACTCATCTTGCCCAATGATGAACCAAGCACAGTTCGTGTTGCATCTATTCCTTTTGAACGTAGCCATACAGATAGGCTGCCTTCAAAGACACCTGCCACAGCATCTGAAATAGCATTACCGACAATAGCACCTGCTAATGCTCCTGCAACTCCAAAAAGTTCAGCACCAAGAATTGCCGGTATAAAAAGAATTAGATTATCAATAATTCCGAAGATAATATCCGGTAACATTTTTTTTAAATCAATTTTTAAAATATAAGCAAGTAATATTGGAATAATTCCAAGACCAAAAATTACTATACTTACAAATCTGCCAAGTCTCATTGAAAAAAATGCCACAACAACGGTAAAAGCAGAAAGAAGAACCACTACCATTATTTCTAAAATTTTTTTCTCATTTCTTTTTCTAATTCTTATCATAATTACCTCATGCTTTGTTGTTTGAATTTATATAAATGATATGTTTTGTTGAAATTATATTATAAATAACTAAAAAGCCAATTCTAACGCTAACCTAATGATTTGCTATTTCCTAATTGAACAAGATTATCGACAATTAGAAAAAGAATACTTGAAGTTAGAACCAGAATATTGAGCTTAGGAGAGAATATTTTTATACTTAGAGTTCTATTTCTTCTTTTTCAACTTCTATCTTCTTGTAGTGATAAAACTTAGCTTTATAGAAAATAATAAGTGCTGCCCAGGAGAAGAGCGAGTATATAAATCCAAGGATTATAAAAGCAATTTGTATTATTTCAAATAACACTATAGCAGGTAAAATTAAAAGCAGGTTTTTAGTTCTTTCAGGAAATTGATTAATTCTATTGTTAATTAATTGAGTATAAACTCTACCCATTGACTCTTTACCACTTAACTCGATGCCCCAATTATTGGATAAGTTAAGTCTGTATCTACTTAAAAGATAGGGATTTGCCTTATCAGTTATTTTTTTTATTTCTTCAATAAACAGGATCCTAAACT
The DNA here is from genome assembly GCA_018897225.1 of Actinomycetota bacterium. Classification (GTDB taxonomy): domain Bacteria; phylum Actinomycetota; class Humimicrobiia; order Humimicrobiales; family Humimicrobiaceae; genus JAHILC01. Next base: position 1,619 of record JAHILC010000004.1, on the reverse strand, counting down.
CTTTATCTTCTCTCATATACTGCATATAATTTATTTCTTCTAAGTTGTCTACTCCCTTATCTTTTAAATAATTTGCTATTTTCTCAGGTACCTTATCAATATCAACAGGAGGCTTGATCTCCTCCTCTCCCTGAACAAAGGGAAGATTTAAAAACAGGTTTAAGATTATAAACTCATCAGCAGTTATATCTAAATAATATACAGGGAAGTATCTGTTTATAATATCACCGAAAGGCTCTGAGACCTTTTTAAGATGTTCTTCCCTAACTTCTATATTTTTATCTTTGTCCATTAAGGGAAAATTAAAGTAAAAAATGACTGATAACAGAATTGCAAAAACAATCATAAAAGTTGGAACAGCTCGCATTATAGTTTTTGCTGGATGAAAGGATATGCTATTTTTTCTTTCGGAAATTAGATTTCTATTTGCTGTACTATAGCCTATAAACAAAATAAATGCAGAAACTACATAACTTATAATTGCAACTCTATCAACCCAATTTCCATATTGCCTTAAGAAGAAGGCTAAAAAGCTAAAGCTAATAAAGAAAGAAGAAAGTAGAACTATTTTTCTGTTATCTATTAGAACTAAATATACAAGTGAAAATATTATAAACAGGCTAAAGAAAATAGAAGTATATATCAGATTAAGTATTGTTTTACCTTCCTGCCAGATAAATAATTCTTTCAGAAAATACCAAAAGGCAATTGCTAATAAAAAAGTAAATAATGAAAGAATAGAAGATTTTATAGTAATTTTTTTATCACTCATTTTAGTTTTAATGCAGATGTTTTATATATTTTAAATATACGCTTATTATTTTGATTTATCAATGTTTGGAAAATTAAGATGATTTGTTGGATATAATTCAGTTTGAATTTTGTATTATCTCTGGGCATAGCAAACGAAGTTAAAACCAGAATTATTGGTTTGGATATGGATATTTTTATACCAAAGTCATACCTCTAATATCAATTTAAATTTATTAGACTTATCAAATACTTTATACCCCTAAATATCTGCTACCTATTCTGGTATAATTACACCGTATGATTTAAATATAAAAAAAACGTAATATTAATTGGGGTGATGTCTTATGCTTGAAAAAGTGCACGAACATATTGTCTCAGAACTGCAGCAGAATACACGCACAGATACTATCTTTATAATTACTGCTATTTTCTTAAACTTGCTGGCCCTTGGAGTAAATGCAGCAACTGCAGAAAACTCTCGTGAAGATACCAACCTTCTTATTGTAATGTTTGTAATGGTAGCTTTGGTAATAGTAGTAAATATAATAGTAATTATTGGGCTGCTTAAAGGAAAACAAACGCGAGGTAAACTAATCGGTGGGCTCCTGCAGATGTATAAAGACCAGGATGTGGATAAATACTATGATGTCTCCCTACTTACAAACTACAACACCAGATACAACCTATTTATCTTAGTAGTAGTTTTTATTGGTGCAATTGCCATTGCTATTCCATTTATTATTAGATAGAAGATTGTTGAAACTTTTTTATTATTAGCAAGATTGGCTGAGCAAAGTAAATGAGGTTAGAACCAGAATATTGGATTAGATAAGAATATTTTTATACATGAATTAAGTTTTCAAATA
>JAHILC010000314.1 GCA_018897225.1 Actinomycetota bacterium | reverse complement strand
TTCCAAAGTCAAGGCCTATTACATATTTCTTATTATTATTTATTTTTTTATCATTAATTGTTGCAATCATTAAAATCCTTTCAAGATCTAATAGTTACAAACTTAAAACTTCTTCTTCCCTTTCCCCGAAATATTCAACCGAATCCTTCACCAGGCTATCCAGTTTTAAAGGGTCAGGACTTCCATACATCGCAGGATATGGGTCACCTCCCGGACCAAGCGGTTCAGGCGATAAAAAACAACTATCGTCATTATTGTATCCTATGACATATAAAGCCATAATTATGGTATCCAGGTCAAAAAATCCATCTCCTAAAGCACCCCTGTTCGTATCTGCCATGTGAAGATTTGTAAGAATGCCTTCAGCATTCACTATAGCCTCACCGATATGGGATTCTTCTACAAGCATATGGTAAAGGTCACCATTTATATGTTTTATGCCTTGTGAGCCAACTGCCTTTATATATTTTTTTGCATCTTCAAAAGTATGGCAGAAACTTACCTCTGCCGATCTTATAGGTTCTACCGCACCTCTTATGCCTGTTTTAATAAAAAGATTTTCTACAATTTTTAATGTCTCTACTGACCTATGAAACTCCATATTGTCATACGGGATAGGCCTGCCAACAGCACCAGGCACTATAAGAAAATAACGTGCACCGACTTGAGCTCCGAAATCAACATTTCTTTTTATATAATCAATAGCATTCTGCCTGATAATGGGCCTGTTTGCAGACATGTCATTATCTGCCGAAAACATTCCACAGATGCCCGATACGGAAATACCATTGCTATTTAAAATCTTTTTTACTTCTTCAGGCTTATAACCCAGGTCTGCTCCATACAAATTGCCATGCAACTCGATATATTTGACGCCAAACTTATTGAGTCTCCGGGCAGTAGTCTCGAGGCCTTCGATTCCAAAACCCCAATTGGACCAGGAAAATTTCAACCTGTTTTTAAAACTTTCAGGCTTTTTATTTTTCATCTCCAGAAATCTTTCCCTTATTTTCTGGTTTTTGATCTCATAATTTTGCGGTTTCATTGTCACTTTCCTTCTTAAGATTTATATAATTAAAGTTAATGTTTATCAAACTGTATTATTTTTCTGGCATATCGGGATTACAATCAGGCCCGAAGTGTTTAAGTATTACTATTGGCTCCTGCCCGGTGTTTTCTATAGTCACACCTTTTATTGCTGGAGGATAAGGAACAAAGAATTCATCGCACGTGATGTCACCATACCTTATCATATTGGGACTTTCAAAAGGTATCTCATTTATCTTTCCGTGTCCCTGAACTGTGATGAAACCATATGCACCGGTATCTTTTATGGTTACTTTAGCCCCGGAATATACTGTAAGCTCTTTTGCACTAAATACTTCCTCTCCATGGACTTTTCCGTATACAACCCATCTCTCTACATATCCTTTAGATTTGGTATTGCCTATCGGGATGGGTTTTAAATGGAACTTCTCTTTAAAGTTAGGATCAACATTAAGTTCCCAGTCAATAATATCCATTATATAGTCAATATCATCCTTATATTTTTCCGGTACATCTTTTACAAGAAGTGATCTGTCTATGGGCTTGTTTGCCACAAGTGACTGATACATTCCATATACGTCTGATGCCCATTGAGGCTCATAAGAGCAAAGCGAGCCTGGTGCATGAAGTATTCCGGGAGGCAAAAGCCATCCTGTTTCAACCTCAAGCCTGTAAGCCTTTGACAGGTTTGTTATCTTATTGTCCCCTTTTTCAAAATTTATAAGACACTGCCTTACCTGCTCTTTGGTTGTCCCCGGCTCAAGTCCAAAGAATGTATATGGAAAATTATTTTCTGCAAAATTTACCTGGGGTGCAAAATAGTAAGCTTCGGGTTTTCCCTCCATACCTACATTTTTTGCATGTGACTTGCCAAGATGTATGTGGTGAGGCAGGGCATCCATGTTATCAAAAAACTTTGAAAATACTTTAAGGCCTCCCCATTTATTCATCACCTTATCACCAAGTATATCTGTGCCAAGCTCTGAAATAATATCTCTAAAAAGCATCTTTTGGCCATCATAGTATACGTAGCTTAAACCCTCATCAGGGGGTGTGCCCGGACCGTTATCGGCAGGACAAGTAGATGCAAACCATCTTTCATCAATTCCTCCTCTTTTTGCACCAAGCGCATACAGGTCATCGACATGCAGTTTAAGCCTTCTGCCCGGGATGCAAAATACGCGGGGTACCCATGCAGGCAGCAGATGCAGAAGCCCATTGTATGAGTCAAGAGCTTTTTTTGTGAATTCTTTTAATTTGTCTGACATTTCATTTCTCCTTTTAGTGCCTTATTTTCTATTTAATTTATTTAACTACTTACCTGTTTTATCAATAATATGGTTCAATTTTTCCCTGTAATACTTGAACTCTTTCCATGGAACTTCAGGTGGGATGAAATGATCCCCAAACGGAATAAAACCTCCTTGTTTTAGCATCCATTCCACCGGTTCTAAGAATTCATCAATTCTTTTTTCACCATTTGCTATCTCTGATTTAGGAATTCCACCCATTATCTGTAATTCTGGGTACTTTTTCCTTACAGCTACAATATCCATGCCGGCAGATACTTCCATCGGATAAAGGCCTGTAACACCGGATTCTAAAAACAGTGGTATTAATTCGTTACAATCACCGTCAGTATCTACAAATATTACATTTACACCTTTACTCTTAACAAAATCACAAATTTTTTTATAATATGGAGATAAAAATTCTTTAAAAATAGCCGGTGAAATCATTGAACCCTTTCCTGATGAAACATCTTCCCAAATATTACATGCATCTATTTCCACCTGTGACATTATTTCTTCCCATAAAGCAATCCATACGTCAGTCAGTCTATCAAGCATATCTTTAATAAGATCGGGATGATCATAATAAAAAAAGAATAGGTTTTCATAACCGATGAGATGTGTCAGACTACCAAAAAGTCCATTCGGGTAACCCCCTAGTGCAAGAGGATAATCCCTATTCTTATACTCAGCCACAAGCTCATCCCAATTTTTAGGAAGCCTTTCTTTTATATTGTCTAATCTAATCCTTTCTTCTTTAAGCTTGTTCCAGCTATCCCAGTCTTTCACTATCCAATCCAGTCCTCCAGGCAAAACCTGCTGGGATTTTGAGTATCTCCTTGTGGCACCATCAATATCGATATAATCGATATATTTTTCATCTTCACGTAAAAATTTGATTTTAAAATTAGGACAGACAAACTGCTCGGCACATACTACCTGTTGGCAAGAATCGAATTGAAAATATTCTTTGACATCCTTATCCAGCGGAAATCCCTGGGTCGGCCAGTACAGTCCACCTGACATTAATGCTATACCTTTAGGTAGCTTTATCTCTGTTTCCGGCTCATTATATATTTTTTCAAATAGTGTCCTGCTTTTTTGCCATGTGCGTGTCCATATTGCAGTATAGAGGGAGGCTGTGGTGTTTATTATATTAGTTGGAATTTTCGGGTAATTTTTTTTATTTAAACCTTCGTCATACCATCTTTCAATTGTCGCTCCCCATATTCCAAACTCCCATTTGTTAGGGCCTACTTTTTTGTTAAACCTCATTGTTTCTAAAAAGATCTCCCTTGAATTCATCTACAACCTCCTTACTGAATCTCTTTGGACTATTTTAGGGTCCAATACCAGTTTCTCATTTTCAAAATCACCTGTTTCAAACTTATAAATCAAATTTGCAGCAACTTTTCTGCCGATTTCATGCATATCATGGTGTATTGTAGAAAGCCGTGGAAAAACTAGATTTGAGTAGATCATATTATCATAGCCCATAATTGAAATATCTTCAGGGATCTTTATTTTCTTTTCCTGCAATGATCGCATAAGAGTAATAGCAATTGTATCTGAAGTATTAAAAACAAAAGTAACTTTACTCTTAATTACGTCTTCAATACTATCCATTACGCTTGATTCAATTTTTTTAAACTCCAAGGGGATATCTATTATAAAAGATGCTCCTAATCCTGCTTTTTTTAAAATACTTAAAAACCCTTTTACCCTCTGGTTAAATATATGCGCAGATCTATTATAGGAAATAATTCCAATTTTATTATGATTATTTTCGAGGGCATAATCCGCTGCAATTTTTCCCCCCAGAAAATCATTGCTTGATACAGAAGGGGTATTAATACCCGGTATTATCCTGTCTACCATTATGCATGGTATCTTTCTTTCCAGCATCTCTAAAATAAAAATCTTATCATTCTTGTTCCCATATACGGATGAAAAAATGACACCATCTATGAACCTGTTATCTATTATCTTCGCTATTTCACGTTCTCTTTCAACTGATTCCCTGAAATTGAAAATATTCAAACAATAACCTCTTTTTGATAGCTCGTATTCTGTACCATTAATCAGGTCCATAAAAGGCGGTTCTTTAAAACTTGGTAAGAGCAATGCTATTGTCTTAGTCTTTTTTGTTGTCATTGCGCTTGCTATTTTAGATGGCTCATAGCTATATTTGTCACATATTTTCAGAATCCTGTTTCTGGTTTCTTCCTTAACCAGATATGGCTTATTAAAAAATCTGGATATTGTCGCAACCGAAATCCTTGCTTCCTTAGCTATACTGTAAATAGTCGCTTTTTCCATTTTTTCAGTCATTTTAAAATTATTCCTACCTGAATATGGCAATTACTTTAAACCGGGATAACCGGTTTGATATCAAGTATCTCACAGGTTTTTATCAGTTCATTCTTATAATCCCCCATTACAACGTGAACGTGATTTGCCCTCAGACAACTAATAAAGCCATCCTGGCTGCAGTCAAGCTTTACAAATACATGCGGTTGCTGGGAATTTGTCTCATTTATCTTTTCAAGGGGCATATCAAGCGCATTGCCAGTAGCAATCAGCATTACATATTCCCTGTTGACCCTTGAAAGTCTTGCAACTGTTACCTTGCCGGGCTTTCCCACATATCTTGGGCAGGCGCCTCCAATTTTCCAGTCAAATTCCCTTAACCCTTCTGTTACCCATACGACATCCTTTCTTGACTTTGCAAAATCTGTAGGCTGGGAACCGCAATTGCACAGCCTTACCATATTCTCATCGTAATCATAATACAGTACATCAGTAAACATAGTTGTCGAACCTGTTATGTTGTTTAATATCTGCATAGTAAGGGCACCGTTTGCATCTGCTTCACAGGCAGATACCATGGAGCAACATTCACCAAATCCGTCATTTGAGCTGTCGTTTAATAAAGCATGTGCCACACAAAAAGTTGTAAAACATGAAGGCATTTCCGGAAGACACTTGACGGAGATAAAATCATAATTTTTTTCTTTTATAATTTCCCTCAGAGCAAAATAAAGTTTGATCTGTGCAATCATAACCTCGTTTTTTGGCTCAACTCCACCAAATTCTTCTTTCATCCATTTTAAAAACTTAATCGCTTCTTCGTCGGAAT
>JAHILC010000313.1 GCA_018897225.1 Actinomycetota bacterium | reverse complement strand
TTAAGCACTTTTATGTCAAGATCAATTGCTTTAACAGCAGTTTGTAAATCCTTAATAGCGCCGACCTGGCTTCCTTCACTCCAAATGTAAGGAGCGCCATTTAAAATTGAAATATGCAGTGCTATCATCAATGATTTAATTACTGTAGAAAATTTTTAAACAGATTATATAACGAAATTTATTTTTGAGATACTATTTTAGCAGAGTTCTGTAATTGTTTATAACCAGTAAAGAGCAGCTATAAGTATTTCCGGCTTTTCAATATTAATACCAAAGAAATATAAATCTTTAAATATTGGATTTGTTGATGGTTCAATAGTTGCAATTGCTGAACGGTTAAAAATTAATCAAATTGTAACCCTTGATAATAAACATTTCAGCTCCATAACTGGCGTGGGGTTTTATTATTTTGAAATACTTGTCTAACTCTTCCCAAAGGTAAAGATACCCTTATACTTAAAAGAAAAGAGGTGAATCTTGCAGGGCAAAAAAGAGTTTAAACAAAGAATCTACTGCAATAATATATAGACAACAATTCACTATCAAAACTAAAGTTTTACAAATACATAATTTTTAGAAATATAGAAATTATAGAAAGCAATACTTAAGCAAAGCTAAATATCAAATTCTTTATTCCATAGCATTTCCAAAAATATCTGCCAGGGAAGTATTTTTATACCATCCAGCTCTCTTGGATATTTTTCCTGACTTACCACCAGAAGATGTTTTACTTTTCCATCTTCGCGCAGTGCTTTAAGACTCTTCAGGTCAATATTAAAAACCATCCTGCCCGATTTTATTTCAAGGGCAACTACTTTATCAGCCAGAATAAAATCAACTTCATATCCTGTGCTTGTTCTCCAGTAAGTTATATCAAGTTCAGGATTTCTGTAAGCCCGGTAAGCCCTAATCTCCATTAATATGAAGTGTTCAAAAGATTTTCCAAATTCTGGTGTTCCTTCTTTTGGCTGTCTTCTAGAAAGATAGTTTGCAATACCTGTATCAAATAAATAAAATTTCTCAGCAGTTATAAGGCGCCTGTTTTTTGAACTTTTCCATGGGGCAATTCTAAATCCCAGCATGGTACTTTCAAGTATATCAAAATAAGTTCTTACAATTTTACTGCTTACTCCTGTTTCCTTGGCTATATTGTTATAATTCAACAATTCTCCGGAAGTTAGCGCAGCAATTCTTAAAAATTCACTGAACTGTAGAATCTTCTGTATTTTTGCTTCACTTGCAATTTCTTCCTTTAAATAATCTGCAATGTATGACCTGATTAGATCAATTGGCTTTAAAGATAAAAAATGGCAAGGAAGCATTCCTGAAACCATTATTTTTTCAAGGTTAACCAGTTTTAAGTAAAATATCCCGGCACATATCTTATTTATACATAGGGGATTCAAAAGCAAATTCTTATGTATTTAAGTATTGGGGGCAGAGCCTTTCTCAATAATCTCAATGCATTTATACCAGTAAAAATAAGCTTCTGGGTCAAATTTTTTGATTGACTTGAACTTTTTAAACTCAGGGGCACTAATTTCAAGTAGGTTCAAATCCGTTTTGCCATCAAAACGCTCTACTTCTTTTTTGTCATTCTTAAGCATCAGAGAAAGGTATGCGGCTTTTGAAGCGCTGTTTACTGCAGTTTCCATGATATAGTTCTTTGAAAAAATATAGTCCTTTATTGTCTTAACCCCTGTTTGTAACTGTGTAAAAATTGGTTTTTCTATCCCTCCACGTTCACCGATTATTTTTGAAGTGTTAAAAATATCATCGAGCACATCTTGATAGGTGGAACTTTTGTGTGTCCAGATTAGGCAGATATGTTCAGTGGGAGACAGTCCCTCCAGGGTAATAGCCAGAAGCCCTGTAGCTTGAATAGCAGAGATGAAGGAAACTAAAGTCTCTGAAGCCTATTGACAAAGTCATCTTAGGGGTGATAAGCGAGTTACCAGGCCGCAACGTAAGTGAACGCATAGGTGGCCTCGAAACCCATAAAACTCTGGAAGCCGAGCCTGCAAAAGTAGGGTAAAGGCTGTATGAGCAAGTGAAAACTGGCCGTTACGCTTGTCTCATTCCAGCGGGGTGGTAGCGACGGCATGGTAACAAGGACATATCAAGCAACTGGAGAAACCCTACTTGTCCCAAGAAGAAATTCCTGGAGCAGGTAAGCTCTATAACCAGTAACCGCTGGGAAGTGAGCCTGTGACAAGAGGGTGGCGGATGGGCTTGTAGTAGCTATGAACCAGAGTAATGTCTCGGGAGCAAAGGAGCCCTATTGTTAAAAGTCTTTTAAACCAAAGGGAGGCAGGGACGAGATGATAAAGGCGTCCATAAGCATGCAGGAACTAAGGAGGAAGATATACCTAAAGGCGAAGTCTGAAAAAGACACTTAAGGTTTTGGGGACTATACGTTCATGTATGTAAAATGGAAACGCTAAAAGAGGCTTACAGACTGGCTAAAAGAAATAACGCAAGCTCCAGGAATAGACGGAGTT
>JAHILC010000312.1 GCA_018897225.1 Actinomycetota bacterium | reverse complement strand
TAATTTCATGCTATAGGGCAGGACTTTTACTGAGTTTAAAAAAACGAGTAGAGGATACTCATTATTTGGGTAGCCTCTACTCGTTTAATTTCCGATTATAAAAATTTTTATAATTTCTGTATTTTAAATTTATTAATCTTAATTTAAATCTTCTGAATGGATTTTTACTATATCTGTGCAAAAAATCTTTAGCGGCAAATTTTATAACGACTTCTCTACCATATTTTAAGCTTAAATAACGCTTATGTTCGTTTATCCATACATAGAGGTCTGTTTTTGTTCTATTAGGAAATTTTTCCAGTATTCCATAATTTTTTATAATCTCAATTGCCGGTAAATAAATATGGTCATACCAAATAAGCGATGTTTCTTTGAAGGCGGTTAGTTTTTCATCAGCTTTTTTATTTTCATTTAATTGAACCATTAGTTTATTAATCTGACTTAATAGGAAATCGTATTGTCCCGGAACAGTAATCCTGATTTTAATTTCTGGCCTATTTTGCTTAAGTCCTGTAATATTGAGAAATTTTTCTCTTTCTGCAAGAATAAAAATTTCTTTAGGATCCATATTGGGAGTAATGCATATATCTGTAATAAATTCAGTAACCTCGGAATCTATGTATTTAACTCCCAACTTTTTAGAAACACTTACTCTGTGGTTGCCGTCAATAACAAAATATATTTCGCCAATCTTGTAGAGTTTAACAGGAGGTAAAATTACATCTCGTGCTATCAAATTATGAATTTTTGCCCATCTTTGCTGAAGATGTACTTTTTTTGGAAGAAAATATCTATCAAAATCCTTGTATCTATCAAAGCTGCCAACTATAACATCAATCGGAATAGTTTGAACACCAAGGTATTTTTGTTTATAAAGTTCAAACCCTTTTTTAATTTTTTCAAAAGATAAAAGTTCATTATTTCTTCCAATGAGAAAATACTTAAGGCTGGTTAGCAGCGACATGAACCTAGCGCTTTCAAATTCCTGGTTTGAAACATTGTTTACAATCTCATAATTATCCATTTAGCAAATTAATAAATTTATAAAAAAATCTTAACTATATTTCTAAATTTCTATAATTCTATAACCATAAGCATTTATGACTTTTGTTCCATTTACAATTGTAAGCCAATCATTGTTTACACCATAGAGATGTGTGTGTCCATGAATTAGATATTTTGGCCTGAATTCTTCAATGAATTCATTAAAGCATCTAAAGCCCCTATGGCATAGGTCTTCCTGATCATGTATCTTATATGGAGGTGCATGCGTAACAAGTATATCAATATATCTTTTTTTAAATAACTTACTTAAATAAAGCTTTGGTTTTAATTTATTGATTTTCCAGCACATTCCAGCATCAGTGTATTGATAATCACCACCGCTATATCTCATTGATCCCTCTAGACCCATCAAAACTATTTTTCCCTGTTTAATAATTTTTTGATTTAAGTTTATACATCCTTCGGGGAAGCCCGTCCTGATGCCTTCTTCTGTATGAATAGTATTAATATCATGATTTCCCATAACATAATATAAGGGTTTATTTAATGTTGTAACTATAAACTCCAGATAATAATTAGGAAGATCTCCGCAGGATATCACGAAATCAATATCTCCCAATCTTTGCTCAATTGTATTGCTGTAAATATGTTCAACAATTTTGTCGCTTATTAATAATACCTTCATAAAAATAATTTTATAGTAATAATATAAAAGTCAACAATATATTTTGGGTATATTATATATCAAAATAGCATAACCATAACAATTTAATGATTTTTTCACTTATAGCAGACACCCCATTTGTGCTATAATTTATATATAAAAAAATAATGTAAAAAATAATTGACTAATGTATTTATTTTTGATACTATAATCCTATACTTTGAATGTGGGGAGTATTAGGCACTAATTGAAATTTGCAGACGAAAGAATGTATAAAATAGGTTAACGTGCTGAAAAGACCTATTAAAAGTTCAAAGTTTTAGGCCCTAGGTGTTGAGTAACCTAATGTCGTAAGATTATGGTAAAAGATAACTTTAGGGTTTATTTTGATCGGCAACTCTCTTTCGTTAGATAGTATTTTAATTAAGAGCTAGGATTGTTACTCACAATTACCTCTCTGAAAAAATATTCTAAAGGTTAGAGAATGGGAATTTTTGGAAGGAGGTAAATATGCAAGGTAACAAACTTTATGTAGGAAATTTAAGCTACTCTGTTACTAATGAACAACTGGAAAAGTTGTTTTCCAGTTACGGCAAAGTTGTGTCAGCCAATGTAATAGGAAATAAAGGCTTTGGATTTGTTGAAATGACAGATTCAGCAGAAGCAGAAAAAGCAAAAGAAGCTTTAGACGGAACGCCCTATGAAGGGCGTAATCTAAAAGTTGATGAAGCTCAGCCTCAAAGAGAAAGAACAGACAGAGGCAATAGAAGATATTAAATTAATCTGATTACTATGTAATCCATTTTAGGTAATATCTAAAGAAGACCCCATCTATGTGGGGTCTTCTTGCATAATGATTTATAATGATTTTTTAAAAAAATATTGTTATTATATTGTTTGCGCAGGAGAGGTGCTTGAGAGGCCGAAAAGGGCCGCCTGCTAAGCGGTTAGGCGGGTGTAAGCCCGCCTC
>JAHILC010000028.1 GCA_018897225.1 Actinomycetota bacterium | reverse complement strand
GTAAATTTAACAAAAAAATATTAATTGAAGTAATCGAGGCTCATCCTAAAGTTGGAATTAACGGATTATTTTATAATAATAATTTCCATAAGGAACCTTCTGAAGTAAATTTGAAAAGAATGACAAAGTTCAGTTTAGGGTAGTTTTTGAAAAAACAAATGATGTGCAGAAAGTTGTAGGAATAGCTATAGAATAGTAAAGGTGGCTGTTCTTATCTTTGCCCACTCATCTTTTAAGGTTACGGTTCTGTTAAATACTATTTTTTCATTTGTAGTGTCAGGGTCTACGCAGAAGTATCCTAACCTTTCAAATTGAAAAATGTTTGACGGTTTTACTTTACCAAGGGATGGTTCAAGTTTGCAGTCCTTAACTATTTTCAATGAATGCGGGCTTAAATTTTCTTTAAAATCATGACCTTCTTCTACTTTAAGAGGATTTTCCTTTATAAAAAGATTATCAAACAACCTGACTTCTGCCGTTAGACAATGTTTGGCAGAAACCCAGTGAAGAGTTGCTTTTACCTTCCTGCCGTCAGGTGCATCTCCTCCTCTGGTGGCAGAGTCGTATGTGCAATGAAGTTCTAAAATATTGCCATCTCTATCCTTAACTACATCAACGCACTTTATAAAATAAGCATATCTTAGCCTCACTTCTCTTCCCGGAGCCAGCCTGTAAAATTTTGAAGGTGCATCTTCCATAAAGTCTTCTCTCTCTATGTATAAAATTTTTGAAAACGGTATATTTCTGGTGCCTGCGCAAATGTCTTCGGGATTATTTATAGCAGTAAGCTCTTCTTCCTGGTCATCAGGATAGTTATCTATTACAACCTTTAAGGGGTCCAGTACTGCCATAACCCTGGCCGCTTTTTTATTTAGGTCTTCCCTTATAAAATGTTCAAGAAATGCTATCTCTACTGTGCTTTCTGCTTTTGACACCCCTATTTGCAAACAGAAATTGCGGATTGCTTCGGGGGGATAACCTCTTCGCCGCATACCTGAAATGGTAGGCATCCTTGGATCATCCCAGCCATTTACATATTTTTTTTCTACCAGTTCAAGCAACAACCTTTTGCTCATCACGGTATACGTAAGGTTAAGCCTGGCAAACTCTATCTGCCTGGGGTGATGTATGCCGAGTTGTTTAATGAACCAGTCATAGAGTGGGCGGTGGTCCTCAAACTCCAGAGTGCATATTGAATGTGTAATTTTTTCAATAGAATCTGACTGTCCGTGTGCCCAGTCATATGTTGGATAAATACACCAATTACTTCCCGTGCGGTGATGGCTTTTATGTAGTATGCGATACATCACCGGGTCGCGCATATTAAGGTTGGGTGAAGACATATCTATTTTTGCCCTCAGCGCCTTTAAACCATCAGGATATTTGCCTTCCTGCATTTCTTTAAATAGCTGCAGATTATCTTCTTGAGAGCGGTTTCTGTAGGGACTTTCTTTTCCCGGTGTTGTGAGTGTGCCTCTGTACTGTCGTATCTCTTCAGCGCTTAAATCACAAACGTATGCTTTGTCCTTTTTTATCAGCGCTATAGCAAACTCATGAAGCTGTTCGAAGTAATCGGAAGCATAATATTGCCGCTGCCCCCAGTCAAATCCCAACCATCTTATATCTGTCTTTATAGATTCTACATATTCAGATTCTTCTTTTGTAGGGTTTGTGTCATCAAACCTCAAGTTGCAACTGCCGTCAAACTCTTCGGCAAGTCCAAAATTTAAGCATATAGATTTTGCATGTCCGATATGGAGATATCCATTGGGTTCAGGTGGAAATCTTGTGTGAATTTTTCTATTTTCCAAATCCATCCTGATTATGTCTCTTATAAAGTCTGATTTCTCATTACTATCACTCATAGATTGCCTTTTTTAGAATTTAAATATTTTAGTGAAAATAGAATAACATTTTAGAAAATTGAGTAACTTTTGTCAAAAATTTTCAAACTGCCATTGTGATATCTGGATTAATTCTAATTCCCATGCTTTCCACCCCACTTGGGGTTTATATGTCAAAGATCATTGCAACTAAATAGACAACAGAATCCAAGTTAGACAACCTGCAGGAAAAGCTGAATCAAGGATCACGCTGGGAGCGACCAAGAAGCCTAAAAATATGGCTGGTATACGACCCCCGGCGTGGCCAGGAACTAATCGAAAAACCAAATGATAAGTACGAAGCAGATCTGATCATAAGCCAATTTGCCCACGAAGCAGAAGTGTTTGACGGAATAGAATACACCATCGAACCCTAAGAAATCACCTGGAGCGGTGTGCTCCTACCAAACGATCTAAACGTTAAGTACTGAGTTGCCCGCCGGGATAAATTCTTAAAGCTGAGATATAAAACGAAAAAACTATTACATTGATATGCCTTGATTTCGCTATTCCCATTTAAAAAACTTAATTGAAAGCCCCAGGCATCCCACTATCCAGGCTCCTGTAATAAGCAGCTCTTTCCACATTGCTTTAATTCCTGACCCTTCTATAACTACCATTCTCAATGCGTTGTTAAGATGCGTACTTGGCAAAACTAACGAAATCTTGTTTAAAAAATCGGGCATTATTGTATTTGGGAAAAACAGGCCTCCCAAAAACATTAGCCCGAAGAAAACTATCATCGATATGGGTGTGGCAGTTCTGGCATTCTTTATAAAGGTTGTCATTAAAAAGCCAAGGGAGAGGAAGCAAAGGGCTCCTACCGTTATTATTGCCCACAGCAAAAGGTAACTGCCGTTAATTTTTACGTTAAATGCCAGTGTGGCTATAACTGTTATAATTATAGTCTGTACAAGCATTATAATATATCTGTAAATTATCTGGCTCCCTATAATTGCCTGCCGTTTAACAGGTGTAAGAGAAAGCCTTCTGTATATGCCTTTTTGCCTGTCTTCTACAAACCCTGTTACAGTAGCCATGATTCCCGTTACCATCAGTGCCAGTATTATTATGCCCGGCATAGTATAATCTATTGCGCGCATATTAAAGTCTTCCCACACGGTATCCCGGTAAATAAGGCCGTAAAGAACCATGAAGAAAGTTGGAAAAGCAAGCGTCCAGAAAATATCCTCAAAGCTTCTTAAGAATAATTTGTTTTCAAGCAATATCTGTCTGCCTAATATTTTCATTCTTATTCCCTTAATTTTCTTCCGGTCATGGAAAGAAAAACATCCTCAAGAGTAGCACTTTTTGTATTAATATTTTTAATGTTGATATTGTTTTCTGTTGTAAAGTCGGTAAGCTCCTTTAATGTGGCAGCATTATTTTTTGCATATATTGCGCATCGTCCGTTATCAAGCTTTACCACTTTGCCAACAGAACTCAAGCCGTTAAATAGTTTTTCAAAGTCAAACTCGTCACATTCAAACTCTATTGATGATTCTAACCCGGAACTTATAATAAGGTTTTCCGGTGTATCGGTTGCAATTATTTTACCCATGTCAATTATTGCAACCCTGCTGCATAATTTTTCTGCTTCTTCCATATAATGAGTCGTAAGAATTATTGTTTTTGACTCCTTCTTTAAGTTTTCAATTATGCCCCATACATTTCGCCTTGCCTGGGGATCAAGGCCTGTCGTGGGCTCATCAAGAAAAAGTACCTGTGGATCATTTACAAGAGCCAGTGCAAGCGCCAGTCTCTGTTTCTGGCCTCCCGATAATGTCGCATAGTATGCATTTTTCTTATCATTTAAAGAGACAATATCAAGTATCTTATCTGAGGGAATTGATTTTTTATAGTAGCTTCCAAAAAGGTCAATTGCTTCTTTTACCCTTATCTTGTTATAAATTGATGTGCTCTGGAGCTGCACTCCGATTATTTCCTTAATCTTTTCAGGGCGAGCCAGTGCATCAATGCCGGTAATAGATATGGTGCCGCCGTCAGGCTTTCTCAGTCCCTCTATCATTTCAACAGTTGTGGTTTTGCCTGCTCCGTTGGGACCAAGGAGTCCGAATATTTCACCGTTTTTAATGGAAAAACTTATGTTGTCAACTGCAGTTAATGTTCCATATTTTTTTGTCAGGTTTTTTACTTCTATATCTACACTCAAATTATTGCCTTCCAGAATAAATATAAAATTTTTACATTTGATTTAGTATTATACATTAATAATTATAAAAATTAAAAACCTTTACTTTTTTCACTTTATTATTTCTTTATAATTCAATTTTCACTAATTAAAATTTATTTTCATTTGAATTTTTGATCTTTAAAAACTCCCGGGTATATTAAAAACTACCCAGTTCTTACCTTTTGTTTGCTCTATAGTTACTATAACCAATTCAGCCTCTGCAACATTTTCTGGATAAGGTACCTCCAACATGCATACTTTTTTGTTATCCTTTTCATCTATTTCGATTATTTTTGCAGCTTCCCACATTCTTAGATCTCCGCCGTCAGCATTCGGTTGTGCAAGTTTTCCCTCAAATTCAATTATGTTTGCTAACTTAACATATTCATCAATAGACTCTTCTGAATATACCTCACCTAAGTAACGATAGAGTTTTTCCATTGAGTCAAGATCTTCTCCAAAATACCTGTATTCAATATCATTATTATAAAAGGTCTCAAGATAGCCTTCCTCAGGGTATATAATTTTTCCACCACTGGATACATGCCAAAAGTGAGCTACAGCATTTTGTGCAAGAAATAAAATTAAAGTCTCACTTATGTAATCTTTATCTGAGATATTTGAACTTATTTGACCAACATTACAGCCTGCAAATATAAGAGATAACAGAGCTATAAGAGTTATTGTCATCCATAATCTTTTCATTTTTATTTTTGTAAAAAGGATTTGAAATTATTTTAAAAATATTAAAAATTAAGAAGTTAATATAAGTAAAGCTTAGAAGTGAGTGGTGCGAAGCACCAGATTTGAGACACTAACATAGTAGATGATGGTGTTTATTTATGCTTTATACTTATGATATACTTGTGAGATCCAAAAGCAAATTCTTATAAAAGACATCGGCGACGTGTATAAATAAGTAAACAGATTAATCGAAAGGAAAATAAGAATAGCGCTGGGGGGCTGTAAAACTGCTAGAAGAGTATTAAAAAGAGAGGGCGTTTTCAATGGGAAAACCAGATAATGCTGACAATATCGGTCTTTCGGCAACTCCCGCTTGGTATCAATTGACGGTCGAAGAGGCGCTTTCGCATTTATCGTCCACACCCGACGGAATTTCAAACGAGGAAGCAGCAGAGCGCCTTAAAAAGTTCGGAGCTAATCAGATTGAGTCAAAAAAGGGCGATAGCGCGCTCGTGATCTTTTTGAAACAATTCAAAAGCCCGCTTATATACATATTGCTGTTCGCCGCGGTCATCTCATTTTTAGTTGGAAAAGAAATCAACTCAATCGTCATATTCGCCGTGCTTTCAGTCAATGCTGTGATGGGTTTCGTCCAGGAGAGCCGGGCAAGCAAGTCAATGAAGTCGCTAAAAGAACTCTCCGCGCCCAGAGCAAAAGCCCTGCGATCTTGCGAGGTGATGGAGGTTGCAACCAAGGATATCGTTCCAGGCGATGTGATATTGCTTGAATCCGGCACAAAAATTCCAGCTGACGGGAGAGTAATTGAATCGGTGAGATTGCAGGTTAGCGAGGCCGCTCTTACAGGTGAATCGCAACCCATCTACAAAATTACTGATGTGATCAAGGCAGACACGGGCATCGCGGGTAGGCAGAATATGGTTTTCTCAGGGACGGTGGTAGGTTCGGGCCGCGGCTCTGCTGTGGTAGTTGAGACGGGGATGAACACCGAAATCGGCAAGATGGCCCATATTGTACAAACCACCGAAGAAACGAAGACACCTTTTCAGATTAAAATGGGAAAACTTGGGAAATTTATAATCGTTGTAGTACTTGCGCAGATAAGTTTGGCTTTCACCATCGGATACTTGGTAAGAGGTTTGCCCTTTTACGAGATATTCATGGTCGCTTTGAGCCAAATGGTCTCTTCCATACCAGAGGGTCTGCCTGTGGCGGTTACCGTTGCGCTTGCTGTCGGCATGCAGCGGATGGCCAAGAGAAAAGCGCATATCAGAAAATTGGTAGCCGTGGAGGGATTGGGAGGCGTCACTGTCATATGCTCCGATAAAACAGGAACGCTCACGCGCAACGAGATGACGTCCAAGCGCATAGCCACCCTGGAACAGGAGATGGAGGTTTCCGGCGTTGGATATAATATTGACGGCGCTGTTATGCAAGGAGGTAAGCGAGTCACGGTTGACGAGGTATATGATATCAAGATGCTTTTTCTGATAGTCGCCCTATGCAACAACGCGCATGTGCAGTTTTCCAACGAGAAAGATGTACGGGTCGACGGCGACCCTACGGAAATAGCTTATTTTATAGCCGCTCTAAAAGCCGGCATGAATTTG
Source organism: Actinomycetota bacterium (assembly GCA_018897225.1). Lineage (GTDB taxonomy): Bacteria > Actinomycetota > Humimicrobiia > Humimicrobiales > Humimicrobiaceae > JAHILC01. The sequence continues at coordinate 7,694 of JAHILC010000028.1, read as the reverse complement.
GAACTTATCAAAAGACAGTTCCCCAGGATTGATGAAATCCCGTTTGAACCGGAGATTAAGATGATGGTTACTAAACACAGAACCCCTGAAAATAAGTATCTAGTTTGTGTCAAAGGCTCGCCCGAGAAGATACTGGATTTCTCAGGTTATTGTCTACGCTCTTCGGGAACAAGGGCCCAGCTAACCGCAGATTTGCGCGAGCAGATGCTGAAAAAATCGGATGCTATGGCAAAAGATGCCTTGCGCGTTCTGGCTTTTGGTTTTTTTGAAACCGAACGTGCAAATGAAAAAGATTTTACCACAGGTTCATTGAAGGGGAAACTGACTTTAGCTGGTTTGATAGGTAATATAGATCCGCCCCGCCCGGAAGTTAAGGAAGCCATCAAAATGTGCCATTCTGCGGGGATAAGGACGATTATGGTAACGGGCGACCATGTCTCCACCGCCGAGGCCATAGGGATTGAGCTGGGCATCATGGGACCACAGGAAAGGGGCATCACCGGTGACGAAATAGAGCATATGACGGATAAAATGCTCAAAGAAAAATTACGAAGCACCTCCATTTTTGCGAGAATTGAGCCCAAACATAAGTTCCGCATCGTTAAGACTCTGCAGAGCCTCGGCGAAGTCGTTGCGATGACGGGTGACGGCATAAACGATGCGCCTGCCCTTGCTGCTGCCGATATAGGCATCGCTATGGGCATAACCGGGACGGATGTGGCAAAAGACGCAAGCGACATGGTCATAGCTGACGATAACTTTGCGACGATCGTTAACGCCGTAGAAGAAGGCCGCAGTATAACAGCAAATATGCGCAAAACACTACTGTACTTACTTTGTTCTAGTTCCACTGAAATACTTGTGCTGCTGGCCGCCCTTTTGGCGAGCGCCCACTTGCCACTGCTCCCTTTACAAATTTTATGGATAAATTTGGTCACCGACGGCGCACTTACGGTGAACCTCATCATGGGACCCAAAGAAGATGTGATGAATCAGAAACCGGATAAAAAAGGCGAATCAATTGTAACCAGACATTTATTAAAACTTTTATTTTTCAGGTCACCTATTATGGCTGCAGGCATAATAGCTCTCTTCTTTTACGAAATAACAAGCGGTCAATCATTAATTTACTCTCAAACTGTGGCTTTTACAACACTTGCCCTCACACAGTGGCTTAACGGGATCAATTGCCGTTCCGAAAAAAAGTCAATCTTTAAAATGCCATTTCTTGGCAATAAGTATTTGATATCGGGGTTGGTTATTGCTTTCTTCCTGCACTTGTCGATACTTTATATCCCGTTTTTCCAGAATATTTTCTCCGTAGTTCCTTTATCTATAGGAGATTGGATAAAGATAGCCATTGTCGGAAGTACTATTCTCTGGGCGGAAGAAATAAGAAAAATTTCCGCTGCACGGAAATTTTGGAATTAATTCCCTTTGCGCTATGCAGGGAAAGGATTCGAACCTACCTCTGACTAAACCTGAAAAGTAAGTAATTGATCTGATACCTATTTTGAAATTGCGAAATTGATCTTTGTTTAAACCACAGACTACTTAAGCCACAAACCAACAACCTTCATTTGGTTGTTTATTTTCTTAAAGGTAACTTCGACGCTAACATCTTCAGCTTTTTCAAAATCAGCCGTATAAGTTGCAGTGGTTAAATCATTTTTAATGCTAACTTCTACTATTTTTTTAGAACCTTCTTTATAGTTACCAATTACCCCGTTTATCTGGGCTAAAAAATCAGGAAAAGCAGCTTCAGTTAACTCAGCTTTCATTGTTTCATCAAAATCCATTGAAAAGCCAACATAATCAGCTTTATTCATTGATATTAAAATATTTTCAGTAATGGGATCTGAAAATTGTGCAACTTTACCACATCCAGTAAATGTTGGTAAAGCAATTAAAATTATTGCTACTGTTAGAGCTAAAATTAGAAGTAGTTTGTTTCTCTTCATTTCTCCCTCTTTCTTAAATATAGTTATCATATTTCACTTTTCATATTCTTTTTAAATTAATAATATCATTTTTAATGTTATAATACTGTATTACATTTTTTATTACAATTAAATTAAAACATTTATTTTATTGATTCAAGAACACTCTTATCAATCTCATCAAGATTTAGTTTTATAAATATATCACTTGCTGCAAGATGGGTAACAGAAATTATACTTAAATCTAACCTGCTTTAATAGAAACTTCCAAGCCTAATCAGTTTTGCAGACAATGTAGGCAGCGGCTTTTGGAATTCTATTTAATTGGTCTCCGATTCTTTGTACTTCTTCTCTTAAATCAAATTCATCCTGGATTCCCATCCAAAAATCTGCAGAGTTACCAAAGTATTGAGATAATCTCAAAGCAGTATCAGCAGTTATTCTGCGATTCCCTTTAAGAATCTGAGACACACGGGTAGCAGGCATTCCTGTATCTTTAGACAACCTGTAAGCAGTAATTTTTAGAGGCTTAAGAAATTCTTCTAAAAGAATTTCACCTGGTTTAATATTAATAATTTTTTCCATAACTTTTTCCTCCTAATGATAATCGGTTATTTCAACAAACCTGGCAATTCCATTTTCCCAATAAAAACAAATTCTCCATTGGTCGTTTATCCTAATACTGAGTTGCCCTTGCCTGTTCCTGGTTAATTGTTCAAGTTTATTTACCGGTGGAATATTTAAATCATTTAAATCTTTTGCTCTATTTATTATTATTAGCTTTCTCAGGCCAATTCTCTGAATATCCCTAGGTAATTGCCTGGAGTATTGCTGCTTCCAAATTTTTTCAGTTTCTTTATCTCGAAACGAAATTATCATATTATTATATTAACGCATTGCGTTATTAATGTCAAAGGTTAATATAGGTTTAAAAACTACTCATATTTTTTTAGTATTATCCTCATCTGGTCCACTGCAACCTAAAAATTTAAATACTAAAAACAGCCACCGTCAAAGGCGAAGATAAGATTTTGGATTATTCTAAGGAAATTCCTGTAAGCACTGACAGGACTGAAAGAATTTGTTGTCATGCTTGGCTGGCCATAGCGTACGAAGTTAGAACCAGGATTATGTATTCAGATAGAGATATTTTTATTCCAGAACTAAGGTTGCAAGTTTAATTAATGTTACTCGTCGTGCTGCATACTATGTTTGATTTACTGACCAAAAAAGGATTTAGGTCATGGTACAGAATACAGTGCAAAAACAAACTCACGAACAGACTGAAATTTTCCTGTGATAAAATACAAGCTTAATTATTGTGATATTTTATCAGGTATTTTTTTGGTATAAGTCTGAAAGAAATTCTTTCATTACGTTTTGTGCCTTGAGCGAAGCGAAAGGAATGGTTATAATTATGAAAATTTAATAGTTACTTAAATTTAAGGGAATTAAGCAATATGATTAAGAAAACATTTGTAATTTTATTGATTATCTCTTTCATTTTTATTTTTCCTGCATGTAAAACTACAACAAAAGTTGAAAAGGAAACTTCTACTGAAATAACATCTATTATAGAAGAAAAAGAGTCTGGACCTGTTGAAGATAAAGGCATTATTGTTCCTGAAATAGAAGGTTTATATTATGATAAAGAAACCAATATTTTTAGTACATTAGCAGATAACAATTATGGTTTAGATGCAGATGTTAAAGTTGGAGTTTTTATAAAAGATGCATTTGAACTTAATGGAATAGTCGAAAGTTCTATTTGTTTAATTCCAGAAATAATAAAAGATTTACAGGAAAGTAATCTATACAAGACTCATGAATTCCAGTTTCCAATTCCATTTGATTTAGTAAGGACAAATTCATTAATAATGAATGTTGACCCAATAGAATTAAACTATGATGATCCCGAAAAAAAAGACTATTATCTTGATAAATATACACATTTACAGATAAAAATCCCAGATAATACTCTACTTTATGCACCAATAGAAACAAAAATTACTGATGAATGGAATGGATGTATAATTAATAATAAAAGCTTTGAGGAATATAAAGATTCCCATCAAAATACGATGAGACTAACTTTAAATTCCACAGATCAATTAAAATATAAAGAACCCGATGAAATTTTAGGTGCTCATATAACTATTAATGAAATTAATAATTGTATTAGTTCATTTGCAATGAGTCCAGATGATATTAAAAAGTACGACAATCCTAATCCAAGTGGTCCTCCCTGGTATAAGACAGAAACAAAAATAGGTACACCTTTATTATTGTTAAATAATGAGTATGAAAAAAATTATAATAGTTTCCCATTAGATATAAAACCGTGTTTAGAGATGTTTTTTAATGTATATAAAGTAGGTTTTGATGAAGAAAGACAATGGTATAAGGTTATAAAGAACCTTGAAACAGTAGAAAATGTATTTTTAGAAATTAAAAATATCAAAGTATCTGTTATTGCTTCAGATAATTTTCCTTCAGATGAAGAAATAAAAAACAGGAATTCAAAAAATAATATTCTTATTTCAGAAACAAAAGATACTTTTAATGGAATAAAGATAAATGGATTAGATAATATTTGGAAATATAATAAGTGGGTCTATACTGATAAAAAAGACAACTCAATTGTTGGTTATTGGGATGAAAACAACCACAAAATTATTCTTTCAAGTAATATTTTAAAAGGTAAATGGCAGGATTTATTTGTAGGATTACCTTTAGAAAGAGTACAAGAACTGCAGGAATCTAAAGGTTGGCCTCCTGCTTTTCCCTTTAACCCCATGAAATATAATAACTTTACTGCAAAAGTTGATACAACGGGATTTTATGATAAAGACAATAATTTTATGAATATAAATTTTATAGTTTTTAATTTATCCGAAGGCACAGAGATTGTTGCTCCGATTGAAGGTGCGTTAAGATTCGGTGGGGGTTCTTTTTCTGAAGAAGGAGCAAATACAGTACACATTGGCTTAAATAATATTCTTGGAAGAATTGAATTTTCATATTTTCTAAAAGAGCCTATGAAACCTATTGATATGGATGTATTTCAACCAAAATCTTATTGTGAAGGTAGTGTCCTTTTAACAATAGACAATACTAACGCTACTAATGACTTTAGTATAGTTTGGGCTAATGAGATTGGAAATTTTGCAATGGTAATGAGAGAAGCGTGTGATGAATTTGATTGTCCACAAATTTCTATTGATTTTAATTCTTTTCTTAAGGATGAAAAAGGAAGGATTGTTTATATTGATAATCAAGCAAATGAAATAACAAAAGAAAATCCAAATATTACATCTAAAAATAATGAAACTGTTTTAAGTAATAAAGATACAACGGGAATAGCATTTCCAATAAAAATAAAAACTCTTGTTTTAAATTATGATCCAATACTTAAATCACATGGTAATAAATTTCTTCATGAGTTATGTGGTTGGAATAATCCGAGAGATTTGGCGCAAGGATATATTAATGACATTAATATATGTTCAGGTGGTAAAGTTATTTACGAGATTATAGATTGGATAGATATAAATGACATAATTCCATATACTGATGGTTTTCAGTATACTCCAGAAACTTTTTATGAACATTTTCAAAAAGCAAGCTCCGAGAGATGGGATTGGTGGGGTTGGAATGGCTGGCATGCTTATGAAAAAAATCAAGCCACAGGAATGGCGGATTATAGATGGATTATTAATACTAATAGTTTAACAACAAGATTAAATAATGGTGAAATTGATGAGGTATTGATTTTTGCACAGCCGTTTTCTGGAATGTATGAATCATTAATGATTGGCCCCAATCCTATATGGTGTAACTCCAATCCATTGGTTGTTCCGGAATTGAAGAAAAATTTTATTATTATGAGTTTTAATTATGAGCGTGGAGTTGACTGTATGCTTGAAAATTTCGGCCAAGAGTAGAATCAATATTATCGCATGTATTTACTAATAAAAGTATTAAGGGGGTAAATTATTGGGATAAGTTTACTCTTTATGACAAAATAGCGCCAGGTGAGGCTGGCTGTGGAAATGTACATTATGCTCCAAACAGTGAAAGTGATTATGATTGGGGAAACCGTAGATATGTATATTCCACTTGTGATGATTGGTTGAATTATCCAGATTTAACTGGAGAAAAAAAAGAAGTTAATTGCTCTGAGTGGGGCAATGGTGATATGAGGTTACATCATATATGGTAGCTATCACATGTACCTAAAGCAGATGGCTTTGATTCTAATGGTATGTTTAATAATTGGTGGGTATATTTTATTAGATTTTACAAGGGTTATTAATTTTTTAAGAATTAACTATAATATATCTAAAATTTCAATACTTATACTCAAAACACTAAACAAATCTTTTAAGTATCTATAGTTTATAGCTCTCGTCTTAATCAATAATTCTCAGAAATTTGTAGTCAACCCAAAACCCATAATAATAACTAAACTTGATAAAACTGCTTAATATATATCTGAAATGGTTATCTGCTATACAAAATGTTGAAAACACAATATTGAGCTTGAGCGAGGATATCTTTATACAGGATTGTTTTTTTAAGGTTATTTTTATTTACCCTACTATGTTGCTCACTATTTTTATTTAAACTTCAGACAAAAAGAAGAAAAACATATTTTTTGCGATATAGTTCCGATTTTGTTAATTGGCCATTTTTTGCTGCGATATAGTTCCTATTGTAACGCTATTGAGAGCTATTATATCTGGGACATTTTTCAATCTCATCAAACCAAAAGCATTCTGCACACTCCAGGCACTTAATGACTTTTAAATCATCTCTTGCCTTATTTGCCCAATCTGTATCACAAAGATGGCCTCTTCCTACTGCAACAAAATCAGCCAGGTCATTTTCAATAAGGTATTTACCCTGTTTTGGAGTCTTTATTCTGTACACCACGACTACAGGAATTCGTACTTGTTTTTTTATTTCTGTACCGCAGTAGACAATCCAGCTATAATCAAAATCTGGTGGAGGCTTGGGAATTGTATCGCCTTCTATGCCAGATGATACATGCAAAAGATCAATTCCAGCGTCTTCAAGAATTTTTGCAATTTTTCTTCCTTCATCCAATGTTGGTTCATTACCACCCATTCTATATCCAATTATAAAATCATCACTTCCAGCACTGCTTTTTACCATTTCAATTATCTGGCAGGCAAAAGTTGATCTTCCAGCCAGGTCACTACCATAATTATCGTCTCTTTTGTTTGTTATTGGAGACATAAACTGACTAATCAGGTACCCATGAGCTCCATGGAGCTCAATGCCGTCAAGGCCAGCTTTTCTGGCTCTTTTTGCAGCGTCCACAAATTGCTCCTGAATCTTCTGGATTTCTTCAACGCTTAAGGCTTTTGCAGCCAAACGGCCACTTTTCTTAAAGTCTGATGGAGCTAAAGCTATTTTAGATACCGATGCGGGGGTTTCCAGCCCGGCATGATGTATCTGTGCTGTAATTACTGAGCCATATTTGTGGCAGGCTTCTGCTATTTTGCTGATACCATCAATATGGTCATCTGACCATATTCCAAGCTGGTCTTTTGAAAGCTTTCCATCTTTGGCTATGGCCAGTGCTTCTATAATTATCAGTCCAGCTCCTCCTTCAGCAATTTTAGAATAATGTTTTATATGTTTATCAGATACAAAGCCTTTTTCATCAGACCATCCAAAACGGACCATTGGTGGCAAAACAATACGGTTTTTTATTTTAACACCCTT
>JAHILC010000311.1 GCA_018897225.1 Actinomycetota bacterium | reverse complement strand
TACATAGTAGTAATAGTAAAACCGATACCTATTCCTATTGCATCAGCAATTGAAAGCATGATGGTGTTTTTTGAAGCAAATGCCTCCGCCCTGCCCAGAATTATGCAATTTACGACAATCAATGCAAGATATATGCCCAGCGATTCATAAAGAGGCGGAAGATAAGCTTCAAAAACAAGGCTTAATATGGTAACGAATGTTGCTATTACTACTATGTATACCGGGATCCGCACGAGCTTTGGGGTAATTTTTCTGATCAGGGATATTATTATATTCGAACCCATGAGTACAAAAATCACTCCCGCACCCATGCCGAGTGCGTTGTCCAGTGAAATAGTAACTGCAAGCGTAGGACAAAGCCCCAGGACCAGGACAAATACAGGATTAGCAATTATAAAACCTTTCAAGACTTCGCGCCAGAATTTTTTTGCAGTCAGCTTATATGTAGCCTCTGTCATTGTACATCACCTTTTATCTTTTCTATTTTTGCCTCAAGCTCACTTTTAACTGCATCGGTAACAGCCCTGGAGCTGATTGTTGCGCTGGTTATGGCATCTATCTTGCCGCCATCCCTGGTAAGAGAAATATCTTTTGAAGAAAGTCCGGCAAACTGATCCGTGAAAAAATTCTCTTTAATTTTTGTTCCAAGTCCGGGTGTTTCAGTATTTGCAATTATAGTTATCTTTTTTACTGTAAAATCCTTATTTATACCCACCAGTATACTTATTTCACCGCCATAACCCTTCCCTGTTGCTATAAAAGTGTAGCCTATTACATCTCCGCCGCTATATATCTCATAATATTCCTCCCGGAACTTGTAATCTTCCATTTCAGAAAATATCACTTTAAACTGCCTTATAATTGCCGCATCACGCTCTGCGATGATCCTGGTCCTGGTAACATTGTTTACCACCATGACCAGGCTGACAGCAACAAAAACTATAATTATCAAAAAATAGAGGGGATAAAACTTGTTCTCGAGAATTTTTACTGCAATTAAACCTCTTCTTTTTTCCTTATTATTTTTAATGTTATTTTGCATCTTTAGTTTTTTACCCTTCCTTTTGCAATCTTTCTAAGGTAGCCAAAAGGTTTAGGCCTTACATATTTATCGATGAGCGGGGTAAAAGCATTCATGATTAGGATTGCAAAACAAACCCCTTCGGGCATGGCCCCAAAACTTCTCACAAGCAATGTAATAACGCCAGCCCCGAAGGCAAATACTGATCTTCCCAGGGGCGTAACCGGTGAGGTGACGTAATCAGTTGCCATAAAAAATGCTCCGAGCATCAGGCCTCCTGCAAAAATCTGGAAAACAGCATCCTGCCCGAAAACCAAAGCGCCCGCTGCAACAGTACCTATATATATTACCGGAATTCTCCAGTCAATAAGCCGCAGAAAAATAAGAATCAACCCGCCTGTTATAATAATCAGCGCTGATGTCTCACCGATTGAACCTGCGATATTTCCAAAAAACAGATCCTTATATAATGCAGTTCTTGTCCCTACGTAGACATAAGCTTCACTCAATGGAGTGGCTGAAGTCATTGCGTCTGTCGCAAATTCTTTTGGTATATACCATTGAGTCATTTGAACTGGAAAGCATATAGCAAGGAAGGCTCTTCCGGCCAGAGCAGGGTTGAAAATATTGTAACCCAGCCCTCCAAATGCTTCCTTTGCAATTGCAATTGAAAATGCGGAACCAAGTATTACCATCCAGATGGGTATTCTGGGAGGAAGTGTAAGCGCAAGCAAAAGCCCTGTTATTGCGGCGCTTCCGTCCATTACAAATCTTTTTTTTCTCAATTTCCTTATTGCATATTCAATAAAGACTGCCGTTGCCGTAGAAGATATCATCACCCATAATGCGTGCAGCCCGAAGAAATACACAGCAGCGCCTGCCGGCAAAAGCAGTACTGCAAGTACAATATACATGATTTTTGGAGTGGAAAAACCCTTCCATATATGTGGAGGATGGGATATCAGAATTTCTCCGCTCTTGATTAATTTTTTTTCTTCCATATTAAATTTCTAACTTTTTCTTGCAAGGACTGATTTTCCGGTCTTAATATACCCCATCAGCGGTATTGAGGCGGGGCATACATAAGCGCATGAACCGCATTCGATACAGCTGTCAATATAATACTCCCTGCAGTCTTCATATTTATTGTTTTTTACATAACTGGCATATACCAAAGGCATAAGGTTCATAGGACATACAGCAACACACCTGCTGCACCTGATGCAATTGTTTTCAAGCGGTTTTTTAACTTCTTTTATCAGTATACAGTTGACCCCTTTCGTAACAGGAAAATCCATGTTGCTTACAGAAAAACCTGTCATGGGACCGCCAAAAATCAGCTTCAATGTCTTATTGTCAGGGACTTTAATGCTTTCCAGGATATCCCCGAGCAGTGTGCCTATCCGGACAAATAAATTTACAGGCCTTTCAATATCTCCTGTAACAGTAATGATCCTTTCAATCAATGGCCTGTTTTTTATAACTGCATCAAATATTGCTTTTGCAGTTCCTACATTATTAACAACAACACCCACATCCAGAGGCAGCGCACCGGTAGACACTTTCCTTTTCAAAAGATTATATATCAGCGTTTTTTCTGCGCCCATCGGATATCTTGAAGGAAGAGAAACAATCTTAAAAGTATTTTCAAATCCAAGCGCGCCAATAAGATTCTCAATGTTTATGATTGCATCTTCCTTGTTGTCTTCGATGGCTATCAGGATATTTTGCGGTTCCAGTATCCTGGAAATTATATAAATTCCACAAAGCATCTCAAATCCATATTCGAGCATCAACCTGTGGTCCGAAGTTATATAGGGTTCACATTCACAGCCGTTTATTATCAAAGTATCAATTTTTATACCGGCAGGGGGGTTAAGCTTGACATGTGCAGGAAATGTCGCTCCCCCGAGCCCGACAATACCGGAATTTTTTATTGTTTCAAGAAGCTTTTCCCGCGGGATCTTATCAATCAAATCCACTACATTTTCAGGAATTATCCCGGCATTGTATGGTTTGCCGTCCTGTTTCTGCAATCCACTGTAAGGCTGTTCTCCTTCTTTGCCCGCTTTTTGTGAAGTTATTTCAACTGCACTTATAATGGCGCTGTTTACAGGATTGACGATTTTCAAAATACCCGATACAACGCCACCTATCGAGGCGTGAATCCGGGCAGATATCAGCTTGTTTGAATCACCGATAAGCTGGCCTTCGAAAACACTGTCTCCCCTTTTCACAAGAGGCTCACACTCCGCACCTGTATGCTGCTGAAGCGGTATTATTACTCTTTCCGGAGTCTTTAATAACTGTATGGGGCTTGCTGCGGATTTTTTATTCTCATTAAGCTTTATTCCTGCAGTAAAACCTTTTTTTCTGATGACTATGCTCATCCTGAACTCGACCTTTTTTAAAATTCACAATTTCTCTGGCTAATTCTGACTTATTATTTTACTATATATTTATCAATTCCAGACGATTTGATTATATTTCTATCAGGGTCAATAATCAAAGCCTCAACACCATCAAGCTTTTCGACAAGCTTAATACCTTCATCCGGACCGAGGACAAAGACAGAAGTAGCCAGTATATCGGCTATTGTGGCATTTTCTGCTATTACAGTAGCGCTGATGCATAGATTTGCCGAATATCCGGTCTTCGGGTCAATTATATGATGCACTTCTTTGTCCGGATCAAAATACCTGTGATAATTTCCTGAAGTTGCTACAGCCTCGCCGGTAAGATTGAAAGACACTATCTTTTCCTCAGGATTGTCCGGATTTTCAAGGCTGACCTGCCATTTTTCGCCCCCCGGTTTGGACCCCATGGTGGCTATATCTCCGCCTGCATTTACAAGGGCGCTTTTTACCCCCCTGCTCTTAATAAAATCCATTACCCTGTCAACAATATAGCCTTTAGCAATCCCGCCCAGGGTAGCTTCCATTCCCTTTTTTTCATAACTGATGTTTTTGCCGTCAATTTTTATCATGTCTGATCCCACAAGGGCAAGGGCTTCACCGATCTTTTGCATTTGGACCTCTTCACTTTCTTTCCACAATCCTTCAGCCCAGAGCTTCAAGACAGGCTCTATGGTAATATCAAATGCACCGTTTGTTTTTTTATTGTATTCAATTGACAGATTCATCATTTCAACCAGTTCTGCAGGAGCATCCTCAATAAAACCATTTTTATTTAAAAATGAGATGCTGCTCTCAGGGTCATAGTTAGAGGCAATTTTTGAAAGCTCGTCAATTTTTACAAATCCGCCGTCTAATATCTCCTGGTAATCTTTTTCAGACGAAAAGATCGCAATATTTACATAAGTCCCCATTTTGTCCCTGGTATCTTCAAAACGCTTCAGGTTTAACCCGCAGGAAGACAGCATCAGGGCAGAAGAAAGCAATAATGCCGACATTGTAATTATTGCAATGCATATTACTGCCAACCCTGACTTTCCTGCTTTAAAATATTGTATTTTCTCTAAATTTTTTTTAAACATTCTTTCTCCTTTCGCCTGGATTTTCATTAAACCATTTTAACAGCAAAACAATAAACCTGCCAGAAGTATTGATGTGGAATTTCCTCACAAAACTTCATTATAAATAATTTATATTTCTGAAAAAATATTATACCAAATTTCCAATATATCAATTGACAATTTTTAATTATTTCATCCCTGCGATAATCATCATTGCTTGTAATGGCTCAGATTTATCTTTTCTATAAGAAAAATATGTATCTGCCTGACAGTAAGTACAAACGGAACTTACATCTATATTTTCTGGCTTAATGCCAGCTTCCTCCAGTTGTCTTTTTGCTATTAGCTTTAAATCAACATAACTTTTCCCATCTTTTTTTGTAACTATTTCTATATTATCTCCGTTTACTGACTTAACACTAATAACATTTTTTTCTGAAAGCCCTAATTTATTTAAAAATCTTTCCCTATTAATTAACGCTCTATCATCTTTCCCAAACTCATAATAGACTTTCATGTTCTTATCTTCTCTTAAAGATAGGGCAATTAAAAGGTTTGTTAATTTCATAAAATAGTTGCAATAGTTTTATATGATCTTGCTCGATTTACTGTTTCTTTATTTTCTCAGCCAGCTCATGCAGATAGACCCAACGTTCCATTTTTTCTGCCAGCTCGGCCTGAAGGTTTTTTTGTTGCGCAATTAGCTCCCGCACCCTGACATGGTCCGACCAGCGCCCGCTTATTTCTTCGGTAATTTTGGCTATCGCTGTCTCTAATTTCCCTATAACGCTGTCGATCTGGGCAAACTCTTTGCTTTCGTCAAAAGTAAATTTTGTTTTCTGGTAAGCTTTGGCAGAGGCAGGGGGCTGACTCTCCGCTTCGCTATGTTTGACTGCCTTTGGTTCCTCGACGGCTATCAGGCTGCGTCCGTATGCGTCAAGATCGTTGTAAAATTCAATCCTGCCGTCACCTTTTAATGCTAACAGCCGGTCAGTCGTTTTATCAAGAAAATATCTGTCATGGGATGCAACCAGCACAGCGCCCTGGAAATATTCCAAATACTCCTCCAATATCTCAAGGGTTTGGATATCCAGATCATTTGTAGGCTCATCAAGTAGCAGAACATTCGGTTTTTCCATCAAGACTTTGGCCAGCAAGAGCCGTCTCTTTTCTCCGCCCGAAAGATTCTTAATGAAACTGTACTGATGACTGCCGTCAAAAAGGAACCTCTCAAGCATCTGGCTCGCCGATATTGTGGACCCGCTGCTTGTTTCAACATATTCTGCTGTTTGCTTGATATAATCGATTGTGCGAATCGAGTTGTTCATATCCTCATTGTTCTGACGATAATATGCAATCTTAACCGTTTCCCCGATACTGATGCCACCTTTATCCGGGGCGGCTATCCCGGCAATAAGATTTAGCAGTACCGTCTTGCCAGCGCCATTTGGACCAACAATGCCTATCCTATCCGTCGGGCTTATCATGATACTGAAGTTTTTAATCACTGTCAGCTCACCAAAGGATTTAGATACCTTATCAAATTCAACTACTTTTTTACCAAGGCGCCTATAAGCGACTGGAATCTCTATCTGCTCCTTGACGATTGTCGTTCTTGCCCCTTTCAACTCCTCGAAACGGGCAATCCTGGCTTTCTGCTTGGTCGTTCTCGCTTTAGCCCCTCGGCGGATCCACGCCAGCTCATTTATATAAAGCCGCCTTCGCTTTTCTTCTATTGAGGTTTGCGTCTCTTCGCGCAACGTTTTCTTTTCCAGAAAATATTCAAAATTACCGCCGTAGTAGTATAGCTTTCCTTTATCTATTTCAATGATGGTATTGACGACCCTATTAAGGAAATAACGGTCATGGGTCACTAAAAGCAGCGCCGCTTTTCGCTGGCTCAAATAATCCTCCAGCCATTTGATTGCCTGCAAATCGATATGGTTTGTCGGCTCATCCAAGATCAAGAGGTCTGCAGGCTGAATGAGTGCCTCAGCCAGCGCTATTCTTTTCCTCTGACCGCCTGATAGCTCCCCAATACTGCGGTCTATATCCGATATCCCAAGCTTACTTAATATGCTTTTTGCTTCAGTCTCCACATTCCAGGCATCCAGTGCATCCATCTTCGCCACATACTCGGCAAGCCTTTTCTGGAGGCTTTCGTCGTTTGGAGATTGGTGTAGCTGATGCGTCGTGGCCTCATATGCCCTAATAGTCTTCATCAGCGCATTCTCTCCATGTAAAATATGCTCAAGGACAGTCATGCTCTCATCAAACTCCAGGGCTTGCAAAAGGCACCGTACCGTTAGATTGTTAGCTCGTACGATACTTCCTGAGTCTGGCTCAATATGACCGCTTACCATTTTTAAAAATGTGGACTTTCCTGTTCCATTTATCCCGACCAGTCCAATACGGTCGTTGTCACCAATCCCCAAAGAAACCTGTTCAAACAACACCTTCTCGCTAAAGCTCTTGCCTACATTTTCCATCGAAAGAATATTCATAATTTATATTATAAAGCCTTTTCACAACTAACATAAGAATTTTTCCTTCAACCAGCAAAATTTTTAGCATTTTCTTGTCTTATAATTTTCTTTAAATTAAAATTAACAAATAAAAATAAAGTTTTAAGGTTTTATAAAAGTACTTTTTTGTTTAAATATAGTTTTAAATTAAATTAGGTGGTAAAAAATATGGGTAAAGGACAACCTGTTGTATTAATATCAAGTTACGGGCCAAGATTATGTGGTATTGCTACTTTTGTAGAAGAAGCCAGGGAATTCATTCAAAAAATATATCCGGTCAGAGATGTACTGGTTATCAGCCACATTGATGGAGCCGGAGAAGGAGTTTTTCCTTTAATTGATATTAAAAATCGTTTCTGGTGGAAACCTGTTGTTAAACAAATCAAAAAATTAGATCCCTATGTTATTCATATTGAGCATGAATATGGTTTATATGAATATGTTGATGAAAGAGGCATGGGAGATGGAAACCAGGGATTTCTTGAATTTCTTAATGCAGTTAGCGATTATCCAATTGTGGTTGAGCCACATACTATACATGGAAGACTTAAAGATTTCGAAGAAAATTTTATATATGAACTTTGTAAAACAGCAGATGTTGTTATTTTCAAACATGAGTACCAGAAATGGAGGCTGCACTGGACTTTTTCGCAAAGAAAATGGCAGATGCCAACCAATATAATTGTAGTTCCACATGGAGCAAGGCCGGATATGCAATGGAAACCTGAAGAAATACCAAGATTAAAAGAAGAACTGGGACTTAATAAATTGAAATATTTAAGTAACAACCTGGTTGGCCTGGTTGGATGGATCCAATCAAATAAAAGGTGGGATATATTAACTTCCATGTGGGAAGAAATATCACAGGAAATAGCAAAGAGGACGGGGCAGTCATGGGATTTGCTGGCAGCAGGCGCTACGAGAGATCCTAATCATTTTTGTGATTACCAGAAATATATACAGGAAATTGAACTTCTGGAGCAAAAAGGATTTGCACATTATTATGAATTTATACCAAGAGGGGAAATTTATTATAAAGTCATGGCCGTTTGCGATTTTATTGTTTTGCCTTCTGTTGATGAAACACAATCAGGAACTCTTGCAAGAATAATTGCCTTAAATAAACCATATATAACAACTGCTCCTATGGAAGGACTTACTGCTCAGACACTTGATAGCAACGGTGGTTTGTTGTTTACTACAAAACAAATGTTAAAGGAAAAAGTGATAAGACTTGCGTGTGATAAAAATTTAAGGGGAATATTTTCAAAAAATCTGAAAAAATATCTTGATGAAGTTGTTTCCTGGGAGATAGTTGTAAAACAATACAAATACGCTTATAAGCTTGCAAGGCTGAAAAAGATTAAATCTATAGAAGTGAATTTGCCCCCCGATTTTTAAATAACTTTAACTATTCCCGGATCCAGGCCCAATCTTTTTGCGGCAAGATGTGCCATCAAAAAGCATATATTTGATTCAGCCCCCTGGTTTAAATTTACACCTTCAGGAGTTAATGCATCATAACAGGCAAAATTTTCATCTATAAGTGGAGTGCTATTTATATTATTACCCCAAAACCATTTGTGCCATTTTTCAGCCCAGGATAAATAGATATTATCTTTTGTTGCATAGTACGCTTTTTCAAGACAACAAACCATATACCCCGGATCAATAGGTTGCTGGTCAAATAAAGCTTTATCGCTGCCTCTGGTATACCAGCCTTTATTTCCAATAGGTGATGGAATGTTATTTTCCCGGCAATTATTTATTAAGAATTCTGTTGTTTTTTTAGCGATTTCAAAACTGATTTTGCATTTTCTTTTAAGATAAATTTCCCAGAGCGTCCATGGGATAAGGGCATTTGCGTATACAAGATAATTTTCAAACCATTCCCAATTAGCAGAATGTGTCTCAAAATAATAATTATGTAGCTTTACTTTTAATTCCTTTTCTAAACTGCACTGGTACTCAAGATTTAATAAACCCAGCAAAGCTGCAGATATTGCTCTTGGTGAAGTCCAAGTATGGGCATCTTTAATTAAATTTTTAATAATTTTTTTAATATTACTATCTTGATTATTTTTTGTTGTTAAAAGAGACCATAGAGTTATGCCATAAGCTTCTTTTATATTTATTTTTAAATTATATTCTTCATTTTTAAATAAGCCTTTACCGTTATTGAAACCCCTGCTGTTATTGTCATAATAAAAATGGTGAAGTAAGCCATCTTCTCTTTG
>JAHILC010000310.1 GCA_018897225.1 Actinomycetota bacterium | reverse complement strand
TTGCAGGGCTACATCTAAGGACTGTATTCCTCCAATAAATTTAGTTGCTGAATATATGAGTAGGTCGACTCCAAAATCTATGGGCTTCAAGATATATGGTGATGATGATCAGGTTCCTGGCCGCCGTGCAATTAGAAAGCTTATTGCCCAAGGTTCAAATTGCTTTCACTGGCGGAGAGGGAGGTATTTGGTCTTTCGTCTCGCTTTGCAAGCTCGCTGCAGAGCCGCAGACTCCTTCCGCTACCGCTCCAGTCCGTCTTTTCAAATCCCGTAAAATATGCACCAATGGCATATTTTACAAAGTTTACCCACATCAACGATTGCCGTATTCAGTACCTTCATGGCGGAGAGGGAGGGATTTGAACCCTCGAGACAGATTTTGGTCTGACTACTCGATTTCGAGTCGAGCGCTTTCAACCACTCAGCCACCTCTCCCGTTGATTCAATCATTTTATTTATTTGATTTAATGATAGTTTGTTTATCCTGGCGGAGAGAGGGGGATTTGAACCCCCGAAGCGGCTTACGCCGCTCACACGCTTTCCAAGCGTGCGCTTTCAACCGCTCAGCCATCTCTCCAAAATCAGTATATTTGAATTTATTAAATCTTGGCTTGAAACTTTTAAATTATAACACAGGCATATTTAAAAAATAAAAAGTAATTATAAGTTTTTTGGACATATGGCAAATTGACCTACCCTTTCAAGATTTCGTAAGCTTCCTGTTCTTTCATCACTTTTCTCCAGTCAGGTATTGCAGCCTCAAGTCTTCCGGTAATCTTTCAATAGCGTAACGGAGCATCGTCCTTGGCATTTTTTTATAATTGGCCAAAAGAAATTTTTCAAGTACTTCCTGAGAACACCTCTTGCCTATTTCTCTAAGCATCCATCCAACTACTTTATGTATTAAATCATGTCGGTCATTTAACAGAATCTTTGCTAATTTTAATGTATCTTCATAAAAGCCTTTTTTTATAAAATCAAAAGTAGCCAATATGGCAATCCTTCTTTCCCACAAATTTTCAGATACGGCAAGCGAGTACAAAATGTCTTTAGGTTTTTCAAATAAATAGCTGCCGACTATCTTATCTGCAGAGAGGTCAACAAGATCCCAATTGTTTATGTACAGTGTATTTTCAAGATATTTTTTAAATAAGATTTCTTTCCCAGAATCATCAGACCGTTTGGCCTTTTCAACCATGATAAGAAGCGCTATCAGGCGTTCTTCATGTATTTTTGATCTTAAGAGGTTTAATATATTATCAAGAGGGATATTGGCATATTTTCTAACGATTTTTCTTGAAACAGGTACTTGGACACCTAAAAAAATATCCCCTTCACCGTACTGGCCTTTTCCTGTCTTAAAAAACCTTTTTAAGAATTCGGCTTTTTGGGGGCTTGCGTATAAGTTTAAATCTTTTCTTAAATCCTCGAGTATATCTTTCATTGATGCAAAAACCATTAAAGAATAAAAATCCTCAGATTAAAACATAGCGCTTAAAACAGATTTATTTATATCAAAAAATATCGCTAAAGGCAAAGCAATTACACACTCTGGGGATGTCTAATCAACAAATAGTTAAAAGCTTAAATGTTGGAGCAACTACAGTTGTAATAGCTTGTAATATAAAAATATAAAATAGTTATAAAATATTTTATTATTCAGCAGAAACTAATTAATAATTTTCCAAGATCCAGATTTTTTGCTGCCAATAAAAATTATTTTATTTTGCTGCTTTAAAATTTCTAAGTCTCTTTCAATTGTTTTTTCATTGACAGCAAATTCTTTTGAAAGAGATTTTATGGTAAATCGGATATTGCTTTTAATCTTACTTAGAATTGCTCCCAGTCTTTCAGTTCTACCGACATTTCTACCGACATATTTGGCGACATTTATGGCGACATTTATAGGGACATCTAAGCCATTATATACGCAGTAACCCTTCAATTCTTGCCGTTATCTTAATATGCTCCTGGGTAAAATTAATCCCTTTTTCAAGGTTTTCAAAAATATTAACCCCATAATCTTTCATATCAAAGAAGAATTCTTTTAGATCATCTTTAAATCTACCGCACCTTAAAAGTGTATTTTGAAAATATCTTGCAGATTCCTTACCAAACAATACAATTGCAGCATTGGTGATCCCTTCATCTGTAATTAACTCAAGCTTTCTAAGTACTGTCTCTTTATCTTCTTTAGTTGCAG